>JAKSSM010000001.1 GCA_024403065.1 Clostridia bacterium
ACCCTGAAGTTTCATACTGCGGACTTGAAGAACTCAGGTTTGCTGTTCAGGTTGGAAACAGTGCAGTGAGAAACGGAAGAGAAACAAAGGATTTCATTTCACAGTTCTATCATTTCCTTAAGCCATGGACTGTATCCTATCCACCAACTTTCTATCCGCTTGACTATAAAAAGGGACGTGCTCCAAGAATTGTATTTGGAGAAGCAAAGGATGGAAGACCTGTATGCCTCTGGTTTGAAGGTGCAGGCAAATTCAACTACAGACCAAAAGAGGACAGTTGCGGAGCATCTCTTTCAGAAGCTGCAGCAATATGTATGGACCTTGGTATCTGGAATGCTGTTCATCTTGACGGAGGTGGGTCGGCTCAGATAATATTTGAAGGTAAACGTGAACTAATGGTATCTGACCGTAATGCAGAGGATTTTTCTGAAGCAGAACGTGCCATTTCCATGGGAATATATATTTAAGATTAGGAGACATAAAAAACAATGTATTATCAGTTCAGAAATGACTACAGTGAACTCGTTAGCCCTGAAATACTCAGGTTCATAGAAGAAATCGCTCTTGAACAGAATGTAGGATATGGTTTAGACAAGCACTCAGTTGAAGCAGAAAAACTTATTCTTGAAAAGTTCGGCCTTGATAACGGAGCAGTATTCTTCATGCTTGGAGGTACTCAGGTAAATATGGTTACACTTTCATATCTTTTAAGACCTTATGAAGGAGTTATCGCATGCGATACAGCTCATATCAACGGACATGAAACAGGTGCTGTTGAAGGTTCAGGTCACAAGATCTACACATCAAAGAATGTTGATGGAAAGATTACACCAGAAGATATAAGAAGATGTGTAAGATTAAATCACGACTGCCACACTGTGAAGTTCACTACAGTATACATTTCAAATGCTACAGAATCAGGTACAATCTATACAAAGGATGAGCTTCTTGCCTTAAGAAAGGTATGTGATGAACTTGGACTCTTCCTCTTTATGGATGGTGCAAGAATGGGCGTTGCGCTTACATCAAGAAAGAATGATGTTGACTGCAAGCTTATCGGCGAAGTATGTGATGCATTCTATATAAGTGGTACAAAGAACGGTATGCTTTCAGGTGAAGCATTATGCTTCAAGAATAAGAAGGTAGCTGAAGACTTCAGATATCAGATCAAGAACAAGGGTGGAATGCTTGCAAAAGGATTCCTTGTAAGTTCACAGTTTGAATGTGCATTCAGGGATGACCTTTTCTTCAGACTTGCAAAGAACTCCAATGACCAGGCTGACTACATCAAGGACAGTTTAAAGGGTGTATGCGAATTTACAAATGAGTCACCTACAAACCAGATTTTCTTAAGATTCAAGAAGGCTGATGCGGAAAAGATTATGGAAAACTTCGGTGCTGAACCTTGGGAAGATCAGGGAGAACACATGGTAATCCGTCTTGTAACATCCTTTAATACTAAAAAAGAAGACTGCGATAAGATTATTGAGTTTATCAAAGGATTATAACCCAGGCATTAAAAATGGCTCTCAACTGAGAGCCATTTTTCTATTTTGCCTTTGGACATCTGTCTTTGATATATTTAAGTACGAAGTCGAAATCTTCTTTTCCTACGTAAACCTGGTTTTTGAAAAGACCTGAGTCTACATAGATTACGTTTCTGTGCTTTACCGCTCTTACCTTTGTAACATCAGCAAATGATGTTGACATGGAGTTTCTCGCTGAAACAGTTGCGCCTCTTCCGATGGCACCGGCATTTCCAGCTGCAATACCATAGGCAGCATTCATTGCTGCAATTACCTGAGCCTTTGCAAACTGCTTGTCAGTCTGCTTGTGAACGAATCCGTCTTCTCCCATGGAGAATTCTACGATGTAGTGCCACTTGTAGTATGCAGCAAGGAGGAAGTATGCAAGGAGTCCTACAACAAGCATGATTCCTCCGGTAATGAGATAAACCTTTCCTGCAGTAACGAAAGCATTTAATCCATCCTTATCTTTAAGACCAAGGATGAGCACAAGAAGTGCAGGAGCAAGGGCTGAAAGAAGAAGCACCTTTGCAGTTGTAATATATATTGTTGCATTTCTTAACATTGGCATTTCATATACCCAGTGGTATCTGCCGTCATTTCCGATTTTAAGATCTTTTGGTTGCATTTTATTCCTCCTTTAACCTTTGTTTTTAACCTGTTTCAGTCCCATAACTACCATCCATACATACATGCATGTCTTTGGCATCATGAGCATTCCTATCATTGGGCTTACATCTGAGAAGAGTACTACAGGAAGGTAGAATGCAAAGCTTAAAAGTATTGCAATCCACATGAATCTGTAGTATCTGTCTTTCCTTTCTTTATAGAATAGAACAACCATTATGATCCCCATAATAGTGAACGGAATGTTTCTAAGTATTCCATAGAAAAGTGGGTCAGATCCTGTCCAGTCATTCTGTGGAAGGAGACAGAGTGCAATTCTTAATACAGAAAGCACAATCATTGCTGTTCTTATATTCCTACACTCTTTATTATATCTCTTTTCATAGATAAGATAAAGAATGAGATAGAAAATAGTCATAGTGATGGATGTTACCATCTTGCCAAGTCCCAAAGATACATGATAGTCTCCTGCAGGATTCAATGCTGCAAGAATTCTTGGTACGAGATGGAATGAGTCGCCGAATACAAGTGTCAGTGTCATGATTCCAAAAAGTCTGTCATTCTTTCTTCCTTCACTCTTTTTTATGATTACTATTCCAAGTACTGTTGTGAGTATGAGGTAGATTACGCAGAATACTGCTTCCATTATTTTCCCCATAGTTTTATGCCTTTCTTAAATGTCTCTTGTCATAATTACTTCTATATGTTTTCCAACCTGTTTTTCTTCTGATGTGAGAGTGAAACCCTGTTCTTCCCAGAAACGGATTGCATCGGTATTTTCCTTTACGCATCCAAGGGAAAGTCTGTTTACTCCCTGTGCCTTTAAGGATGCTCTGATATCTGCAAAGAGTTCAGAACCTACTCCGTTATTCTGAAGTTCTGCATCTACCATGAACCAGCCAAGGAAGCAGTTGTTCTTATCAGGATAGTCTGAAATCATGTCCATGAATGCAACAAGTTTTGTTTCATCATAGAAACCGACAAAGTGAGCATTGTGGTCTTCAGAATCAGGTTTTGTAACTACTGTTGTAAGGCTTCTTCTTGTAGGTTTTTCGTTTAAGAGTCTGTAGTACCTTACATTTGATCTTGCAAGGTGATATACATCTTCGATATCGGATTCAGTAAGTTTTCTTGCAGTATACTGTGATGAAAGGTTTGAAAGGTCAAGTTCAGTCTTCTTTGTTTCATAGTCGATTGCCTGTCTGAACTGAGTTTCATAAAGGTTTCTGTATACGCCACCCTTTGAGAGAAGTTCTTCATGAGTTCCTTCTTCACAGATAACTCCACCTTTAACAACAAGGATTCTGTCAGCCTTAAGAATTGTTGAAAGACGGTGTGCAATTACAATTGATGTACGTCCAATCATCATTGCTTCAAGAGCATCCTGGATGGAACTTTCTGAAATACTGTCAAGAGCTGATGTTGCTTCATCAAGGATAAGAATCTTAGGATCCTTTAAGATTACTCTTGCGATTGAAAGTCTCTGCTTTTCACCACCGGAAAGTTTCAGTCCACGGTTACCTACAACAGTATTGTATCCATCTGGCTGTGATACGATGAAGTTATGGATATTTGCAACTTTGCATGCGTGTTCAATTTCTTCATCTGTTGCATCTTCCTTTGCATAGAGGAGATTTTCTCTTATAGTACCGTTGAAGAGATAGGTATCCTGAGTAACAACTCCGATTGCCTGCCTTAAGTGTACAAGGTCAATATCTCTTACATCGACTCCAGAAATTGTAACCTTACCTGAATCTACATCGTAGAGTCTTGGGATGAGATTTACTACTGTAGACTTACCTGAACCTGATGGACCTACTATTGCATACATCTTTCCGCCTGGTACATGGAAATTGATATCTGTAAGAAGTGGGTTGTCCTTTTCATAGGAGAATGCCACATGATCGTATTCAATATCAGCATTCTGCATTTCAGGCTTTTTGCCGTCTTCTGGATTCTTTATTGTATTTTCTCTGTCAAGGTAGTCAAAGATTCTTGTGAAAAGTGCAAGGGATCTTGTGAAGTCTACCTGGATATTAAGGAGGGATTCAACAGGACGGTAAAGTCTGTTTATAAGGGCTACAGTTGCTGTAATTGCACCAACAGAAAGCGTTGAATCAAGGTTGTTTATGATAAGGTATCCACCTGCAAAGTAGATTAAGAGTGGTCCAATCTGAGTAAACATACCCATTACAACTCTGAACCATTTTCCACTTCTGTTTTCCTTGAGTGAATACTTTGTTACTTCATCATTTATCTTGACGAAATTCTCATATTCCTTTTCTTCTCTTGTAAAGAGTTTTACAAGAAGTGAGCCTGAAACTGAAAGTGTTTCGTTTATAACCTGGTTCATCTCGTCATGCTTTTCCTGGCTTTCAGTCAGAAGCTTGTAACGTGTTTTGCCAACGGATTTTGTTGGGATGATTAAAAGAGGAATTACTATAACACCAACCAGTGCCAGCTTCCAGCTCATGGAAAGAAGGGCAACGGATGTAGTAATTACTGTTGCAATGTTACTTACGATACTTGAGAGTGTTCCAGAAATTACAGAGCTTACACCTGAAATATCCGTATTCATTCTTGTAATGATGTCACCCTGCTTTTCTGTAGTAAAAAAGGAGTGTGGCATATATTCAAGATGATGGTACATTTCGTTCTTCATGTCATAGATTATCTTCTGTGAAATCCATGCGTTTATATAGCTTTCGATTACACCGATAAGCTGTGAGCACAAGAGTGCTCCAAGTGCCATAAGAAGAAGCTTTATTAGGAGCTCCATATTCTTTCCGACAAGTGCCTCATCCACAATACGTCCTGTGATTATGGATGGAAGAAGTCCAACTGTTGCTGAAAGGATGATGGAAACAAAAACGAAGATGAACTGAAGCCAGTAAGGTTTAAGGTAGCCAACAATACGTTTTAAAAGTGCTCCTGTAACCTTTGGTGCTGTCTTTTTTTCATCTTCTGTAAGAAATCCTCTAGGGCCGAAACTGCCCATACCTGGTGCCATATGATTACCTCCATGATGCAATAAATATGTGTACTTCATTTTACAATATATGATTATGGTTTTGCAAACCATAATACAAATGTGGTAGAATAAAACATTAGTTTTTATGGAGGAAAATATGAAATATCTTCAGATTGAGATAAAGACAACAGTAGAAAACATTGATGAAGTGGTATCAAATCTCTATTCCATAGGGTTAACTGATCTGGTGATTGATGACCCAAGAGATATTGATGACATTCTTGATAAAAAGACAGGTTACGAATGGGACTATATAGATGATTCAGTACTTGAACTTAAAAACAGTGAACCAAAGGTTACTCTCTACTTTGATTTCAAAGAGGAAGGTGAACCTGACTATGAGGAAACTGTAAAGAGAAATGATGAAAAGTACGATGAAATAAAGGAAGTAACAAAGGGAATTGCCACATCAGTTGATTTCCTCGTTAATGATGATACTGACTGGAAGGATACATGGAAACAGTACTTCAAGCCTAAGAAGGTATCAGAAAGAATTGTAGTAAAACCTACATGGGAAAACTACGAAAAGAAGGATGATGAACTGATACTTGAAATTGACCCTGGTATGGCCTTTGGTACAGGTACACATGAGACTACATCACTCTGCATCAGAATGCTTGAAAAGTATATGAAGAGGGGTGAAAAGGTGCTTGATGTAGGCTGCGGTTCAGGAGTTCTTTCAATTGCTGCATCTCTTCTTGGTGCAAGTGAATGTCTTGGCGTTGATATTGATCCTGTTGCAGTTGAAGTATCAAAGGAAAATATTGAACTGAACCACGTGGAAAACATTTCAAGGGCAGAATATGGTGACCTTACAAAGGGCATAGATTTTGTAGCAGATACTGTTGTTGCAAACCTTATGGCTGACCTTGTAATCATGCTTTCAGAGGACGTTGCAAGATGCATGAAGAGTGGCGGCTACTACATCTCATCAGGAATTCTTGTGGAAAAGATTCCTGTTGTAAGGGAAAAAATCGAAGCATGCGGTTTTGAAATCGTAGAAATAAAGGAAGACGGCATGTGGAGTGCCATCGTAGCAAGAAAGAACTAGAGGTAAGAATTAATGAGATATTTACCAATACTCGAAGAGCTATTCGAATCAAATACAATAATTCTCCTTATAATCGGAGTAATAATTGCATTCATTGCAGTTTCAAAGAAAACAAACTACAAGCTTTTAAGAAACTTTACCCTTTATGCCATTGGCGCATACCTGGTATGTGAGGTAATTGAAAATGTACAGAACAGCTACATGATAGAGATTATCGTTCTCTTTATCGGTACTCTTCTTCTTGGTGCATGCGTAGGACTTCTTCTTAAGCTTATTCTTGTTAAACTCATAAAATAAGGAAAAGAAAATGAAAATCAAAGTAGCAGAAATGCCATATGAAAAGGTTCTTGAACTTCCAAAGGAGAAAAGAGAAAAGCCTGTAAAGCCTGGTATTCTTTTCAGAACTCTCTTAAAGACTTTAAGTAAACCTGATTTAAAGGCAACAGATTTCACATACAGAACATTTGGAATGGAACGTTTGGGAAAAGACGAGCCATGTCTTATCCTCATGAACCATTCAAGTTTTATAGACCTTAAGATTGCATCTGTAGTATTCTCTGACCGCCCATTCAATATCGTCTGCACATCAGACGGTTTTGTTGGAAAGAAGTGGCTCATGAGAAATCTCGGATGTATTCCAACTCAGAAGTTTGTAACTGATATTGCTCTTGTAAGGGATATGAAGTACTGCTTTGATACGCTTAAGACATCAGTTCTCATGTATCCTGAAGCAAGCTATTCTTTTGATGGTACAGCAACACCTCTTCCTGAATCCGTTGGAAAGAGTCTTAAACTTCTCAAGGTTCCTGTAGTTATGGTTAAAACCTATGGAGCTTTTTCTAGAGACCCGTTATATAACAACCTGCAGTTAAGAAAGGTAAAGGTATCCTGTGATGTCACATATCTTCTTTCAAAGGAGGATATTGAAGAGAAGTCAGTTAAAGAACTGAACGACATTTTAAAAGAACAGTTTACATTCGACAATTTTAGATGGCAGCAGGAAAATGATGTTTCAATTACTGAAGATTTCAGAGCAGATTACCTTAACCGTGTTCTTTTCAAGTGTCCTCACTGCGGTACTGAAGGGAAAATGGAAGGAAAGGGCACAAGGATTACATGCCATGCCTGTGATGCAGAGCATGAACTTACTGAAAAAGGTTTCCTTAAGGGAGTAAATGTCTCTGAAAAGTTCAGTCATATCCCTGACTGGTACAGATGGGAAAGAGAAGAAGTAAAGAAGGAAGTTGAAGAAAACAGATACAGTCTCTCCCTTCCTGTAGATATCTGCCTTATAAAAAACACAAAGAGTGTATATAAAGTTGGAAGCGGAGTGCTTACTCATAACAGCGAAGGATTCAGACTTTCTGGATGTGACGGAAAACTTGAGTTCACTCAGAAGCCAAAGGATTCCTACAGCCTCTATGCCGACTACTACTGGTATGAAATCGGTGATATGATCTGCATCGGAGATAAAGACGTACTCTACTACTGTTTCCCTAAAGTTCCTGGAGACTTTGTAGCAAAGGCAAGAATTGCAACTGAGGAGATGTACAAAAAGGAGAAATAGCATGAGAAGAAGAGACAGAGAAGTAACTGACATGAATGAAATAATGCATATTCTTGAAGAGGGCAAGGTTCTTCACCTTGGCTTATCCGATAAGGGTATGCCATATATTGTTCCCATGAACTATGGATTTCTTATGGAGGATGGAAAGCTTACATTCTATCTTCATGGTGCACTTGAAGGAAGAAAGCTTGATGTAATAAAGGAGAATCCTTTATGCTGCTGCCAGATTGACTGCGATGGTGCTCTTGTAGAAGGAAAGGTTGCATGCCAGTATGGCTACAGCTACTACTCTCTTATGGGATTCGGAAAAGCCACAATAGTTGATGATCCTTCAGAAAAAATGAAGGGACTTACACTTCTCATGAAGGAACAGACTGGACGTGATTTTGAATTCAACGAAAAACTTGTTTCAATAGTTGCAGTAATAAGAGTTGACTGTGACAGTTTTACAGCAAAGCATAGACCACTTTCCATGAAACCACAGGTATAGCACATATGAACTTTACAATAAGAAGAGCAGAAAAAGATGAATACGAGGCTGTAAAGAACTTCTATGATGAAGTAATCGATAGACTCGAGGAATTTGAATATGGTCCAAAATGGACAAAGGGTGTATACCCTGCATATGACTACCTGAAAAGTTCCGTTGAACTTGGTGACATGTATATAGGGCTTCTTGATGGAAAGATCGTTTCAAGCATGATTGTAAATGGGGAAGCCAATGAAAGCTACAGAAATGCAAAGTGGGGTCTTGATGTAGATGATGGAGAATATGCAGTTATTCATGCTCTTGGTGTAATGCCGGGATTCACAAAAAATGGACTTGGAAAGAAGATGGTTCAGTATGCCATTTCTATCTGTAAGGATAAATACAAATCAGTAAGGCTCGATGTACTTAAAGGAAATCTTCCTGCAAACAGACTCTATGAGTCGGTTGGCTTCAGAATGACTGATGCACTTCCAATGTTCTATGAAGATACAGGATGGACTGATTTTGAATTATATGAATATGTTTTATAACAGGCGAGGTTAAATACTTTGTTTACTTACACGAATTTTCAGAAAAAGGTATCCCTTGTTTTAAAGGTTATTGTTGCAATTGCTGCAGTACTTGGCACATTTTTAAGTGCTTTTGCAGGAAGAAACTCTTTCATGGGTGGAACTACTGTATTCATGTACTTTACCATTCAGTCAAATATACTGATTGCACTTGTTTCCCTTGTTGGAATCCTCTTTCTCTTAAGAGGAAAGTCAGGTAAAGTCTGGTATACCCTTACATTTGTAGCAACTGTTGCAATAACACTTACAGGAGTTGTATTCTGTTTTGTTCTTGCACCAACCATGGGAAAAGCAGCATGGAATGTTCAGAATATTCTTACACATGTTGTGACTCCAGTTGTATCAGTACTTGACTTTTTTGTATGTGGTCCATCAGGAAAAATCAGAAAGAAGAATGCATTTCTTGTAATTATCCCACCAATTCTCTATCTCATCTATGCATCCGTTGGATACGTTAAAGGCTGGGAGTTTGGACCTGGAATCAACTATCCATACTTCTTCCTTAACTGGGGAAGCCCAATGGGAGCATTTGGATTCGGAAAGGAATTCCCGTTCATGGGTTGTGTATGGTGGATTCTCCTTCTCCTTGTATCCTTTCCTGTTGTAGGATTCCTTTATCTCATAATTGTAGATTTCTTGAGACTCTTCAGAAAGAAGACAAGAGAAGAAAAGCTTGAAGCTGAACTTAAGGAAAAGGAAGAAGAACTGGAATCAAAGGAAACTGAAAGTGAAGTATCAGAGGAAGTATAACCATGTACGAACTGATAAAGATATCAGAAAATGATTGCTATAGAGTTCAGTTTATCTTTAGTGATAACAGAATGCTCTGGTATGCAATATAGAAATCAGAAGCCTTCAGTATGGTTTTACTGAAGGCCTTTTTTAGTGTATAATAGTGCAGTAGATATGTGATAGAGGTGCGAAGAATATGAAATTCAAAGGGACGCTAATAGTGGTGTCTGACTGCAGGGATGCTTTCAGGTTCTATAACAGTATGTTTGGGCTTTCACTTTTAAAGGATAATGATGGAAATATGGAACTGAGTAACGGTATCTATCTTCAGGAGGTATCATACTGGGAAAGGTTTCTTGGACGAAGTGTAAAAGAAAAAAGCAACAGCACTGAACTGTATTTCGAGGAAGAGGATATTGAAGGTTTCCTCCTGAAACTGGAAAGACTTTATCCTGAAACCGAATTTGTAAACAGACTGTTAACCCACAGTTGGGGACAGAAGGTTACAAGATTCTATGACCCTGATGGAAATCTTATTGAAGTTGGAACACCTTTATAGGAATGGAGAATGAAATGAAAAAAGTATTTATACCAGTATTAACCCTTGTACTTGCAGTATCTCTTGCTGCATGCTCATTCAATCCTTTTGTAAAGAAAGCGAATAAGGATGATTACTATATGGGTTCAGGAGAAACAAAAGAGGATATCGATACAGTTGAAATAAACTGGGTTGGTGGAGATATTGACATTGTTTACGGAAACTCAGATAAAATCATAATAACTGAAGTATCTAAGGAAACCCTTAAAGCTTCTCAGGTAATGAGATGGGGTGTGGATGGCAAGACCTTATCTGTTGATTTCCATGATCAGAAGGGCATGGTTAAGGTAGATGTACCAAATAAGGATCTTAAAGTTGAACTCCCAAAGAATAAAAGCTATAAGGTTCTTGAAATAAATACCGTTGCTGGAGATGTTAGTGTTTCTTCAAAATTCGATAAGACTACAGTTAACAGTGTTGCAGGAAAAGTAACTGTAACAAGTGAGAAGGCTGATGACATCAAGGTGCACTCTGTTGATGCTGATGTTGAAATTACAGCTGGAGAATTCAGCAGACTGGATGCAGATACTGTATCAGGAAAGATTACAGTAAATCTCCCTGATAATGCTGACTGCAAGGGTGAAATCACTTCCTTAAGCGGTAGGATTCAGATTGACCTCGACAGCAGAAAAGATGAAGATAAATTTATCTTCGGAAAGGGAAGTGCAAGTATCAGCATTGCAACACTTTCTGGAGATATTCTTGTAAAAGCAAAGTAGCTTGCAGATGTTTGCGTTTAAAGATAATCATGTCATATGGGATTGTTGTGAAGTTCCAACCAGATAACACACCTAACAATGGATATCATGCATATGAAGTTTCGAAGCTGAGAGATATTCCGGTGACGATTTTAAAAGCGCTACTGGAAGATGGCAAGATATCAAAAGCAGAATACAATAAGTTAAGAACGAGGAAAAAGCAAGTATGAATTCACAAATAGTTGATGAAAAATCATTTGTTATTTCGTATAGATTTTTTGAAGAAACTCATGAGACAGAAATAGCTATGAAGATAGGGGGAGAAAATATTCTTGCATTTATGAGAACTGGCAACTTGCTGACTACTAGGTGGAATCTAGATGAACTTGCTTTTTGGATTCGTGAATTTCTTGATCATATGGCGCAAGATCCATACCCTGTAGATGTTGAGGGTGAATATGCAGCAATTAAGGATATTAACGCACGTGAATTTGACTCAGATGACGATGAGGAGTTTGATGCATATTACGATAAACTCGACGAATGGAATTTGAGACATAGATGGCATTATGCTTCTAATGGAGCAATCCTTGCAGATTTGTATTTTCAATTAGTTGATGGATGTGTAGAAATTTCTTGGAATAATCAAGAGACAGATGATGGTGTTGCATTTCAATGTGAACTTGGCGGGGCAAGAGTTTCACGTGAGCAATTTGAAAAGGAAATGACTTCATTTTTAAATGCGTATGCAGCCCAGTGGTTTAAATGCTAAAGTGGTGATGTGTGTATCAAAACCTTTGCTGAAATTGCAAATTAGTAGAACTGTATATTTTTTCAAGGTATAAAGTGGAGGAATGCCTGCAGGAACTGGCATTTCAATTGATAAGTGTGACATGAAAATATCAAGGTAGGTGTGCAAATGGACATTATTCAAATAAAAACAACAAGAGACAGTGTATGTATGGGTGATGACTGTAATGCTCCGCATGAGGTATTAATGGAATTTGATCCAAAGAGTGATACGGTTTATGACCTTTTTTCAAGGCTGGTAAAATATGTGCCTTCCATGTATGACTGCGAATGGGAAGTAATGTGCGGTTCAAAAGTGCTTGGAAGACTTGTACCTGATTCTAAAGAGAAATATCAGATAATACCTGAATGTACATATATCCATTTTTCGGAACTTCCGGAATATGAAATATTCTGCAGAAGAAAAGCATTTGATAATCAATTGGAATATTATGAAAGGGTTGAAGTGCTTTATGATGGAAGCTACTTTAATCTTACATTATTCCGTGAATATGGTGATATAGGAACAGTTCTTTTGAAAGGTGCAACAAAGATTACTACAATGGACAGGGAGTTTGCTGTTAGAAACGGGTTCGTTCATAGAGAACTTCAGCATTATGACAGAGTGCTCGAAATAAATGAGTTTGAAGGTCTTCGTATTGTAAGGATCCCAAATGATATGAATCATGATACAGAATATATTCTGATTCCAAAAGAAAAGGTAATGGATGAACTTGAAAAAAGAGCAGGAACTGCTTTATAAAGATAATGAATTCAAATGTCAGGCTTAAGCCTGGCATTACTGTTTCTGCATTTCTTTTCTTCGTTCACGACGTACTCTGTTGATGTGTCTTTCAAAGTCACCGCTTTTTATAAGCTCATATATTACATACTGATCGATTACCGGTACTGTACATGAGTAGAAACTGAGTCTTCTGTTGTATTCATCAAGAAGTTTTTTGGGAAGAATCATATATCCTGTACGTATGGCTGACGAGATGGTATTTGAGAATGTATTCATGTAGATTACATTGTCTGAATCGGACATGCTGAAGGTGGATTCCTCATATTTTCTTTTTACTGTGAGTTCTGAATCATAGTTGTCTTCAATGATGTAGCCGTTTCTTTCCTTTGCCCATCTGATGTACTCCAGCTTCTTTGTGATACCGATGGTAATTCCGCTTGGATAACTGTTGAATGGAGTGACATGTAATACTTTTGCTTTTGATGATGCAAGGATGTCACCAGGGATCCCATCATCATCGAGTCTCAGTTTTTCAAGGGTAGTTCCAAGAGATGAATATACCTGTTCGATTTTTTCATAGGATGGATCTTCAATTGCAAAGGTTTCACCCATAAAAAGCTGGGCAAGAAGACCGTAAAGGTATTCAGCTCCAGAACCAACAATAATCTGCTCCGGACTTACAATTATTCCTCTGTTTCTTGCAAGGTAGGATGCAATTTCTGTTCTAAGTTCCATGATACCCTTGGCGTCGGATGGGATGAGGAGTCTTTCGTTATATTCAAGAAGCACTTTTCTTACGGTTTTTGAGATGATGCTGTATGGGAATGCACCTTCACCGGCAGTGCTTTCCAGTGTTCTTGGTTTTGCTTTTTCATTTGCAGGTTCCTTTGGTTTTCCCTGGAAGTCTGACTCACGGTAGATTACAAAGTAACCACTCTTTTCACGGGCTTCAATATATCCTTCATCAATCAGAAGTTCCATTGCATGCTGAACAGTAATTACTGATACCGCATTATCAAGGGCTATGGTTCTTTTAGACTTGAGGCGGGAACCGTATGGGTAGATTCTTTTTATTATTTCTTCTCTTATCTGATAGTAGATTTTAAGATATTGAGGTTCTTTATTTTTCATCTGGTTATATTAAATACTTTGATTCTGATTATTTTTATATTATCAATTTCATTGTATACTCCTGTTACAAACTTGTAAAGGAGAAATTGACATGGAAAAGACATCAGCAAAAACAAGAACGGTAAGATTGGTTATAACAGCTTTATTTTTGGCAATGAACGTGGCATTAAGCTCATTTGGAGTGCCTGTCCCTGGCGGACACCTTTATCTTAATGACGTAGTAATCTGCCTTGCGGCAATTATGCTTAATCCATTTGAAGCATTCATGGTTGGAGGAGTAGGGGCATTCCTTGGAGACTTCTTTTTCTACCCTGCACCAATGTTCGTATCACTGGTAACACATGGTATTCAGGCAGTAGTTATTTCCTTATGTTCACACAAGCTTTTCAAGAAGAAGCCACTTCTTGGAGCAATTGTAGGAGTAACAATCGGAGCACTTATCATGGTAGCTGGATACACATTCGGAAGAGCATTCATCTACAGCACAAAGGAATATGCACTTCTCAAACTCCCATTCCAGTTCCTTCAGGCAGGAGTTGGAGCAGTTCTTGGAACATTCCTCTGCTTCGGTACTGGCATAAAGAAGCAGTTCGACAAGAGCGTAAGATAATGAAGCTAACCGGGCTATGCCCGGTTTTTTGTTGTTAAAAACCCTTCTTTATGTTAGAATAGCATTCATCGGAGGCAAAGATGTTTAGTAGACAGGTAACAATAACAGAAGAACTTGCAGGAAGAAACAGCCATCTTTCCCTAAAGGAAATGGCAACACTTCTTGTAGATACAGCGGGTGGTCACCTTACTACAGTAGGTCTTACAGGACCTGAATTAAGGGAGTATGACCTTGCCTGGGTAATAGTAAAAAGAAATGTAGAAATATTAAATGACATATTTGTAGGAGACACTGTAACCTTTGAAACAAGAGCAGGTAAGCCAAGACACGGAATGTACCCAAGAATTTTCGATCTTAAAAACAATGCAGGGGAAGTTCTTGCCCATGTTGAAGAAATCTGGGTTGTAATGGATATAAAGAACCGTGTAATGGTGGACAGAACATATTTCACTGACAGCTATCCGGAAGAAATGTCTGAACCTGTAAGATACAGAAAGATGCAGATAACAGAACTTGAACTTTCAAAGGTTAAAGAAAGAACTGCAGATGAAAGTGAGACTGATGTTAACGGTCACATCAATAATGCATATTTTTTAAGATGGGCAGACCAGGTTCTTGGATCTGAAATTGAAAGCGCATCAGTAAGAAAAGTATATATTGAGTATGCAAGAGAAATTCTTGCAGGAGAAAAGGTAACCTTAAGATACGGAATCGACAGTGAATCCTGCGAGTTCTACCTTAAGGGTGAAGTTGAAGGTGAAGAAAGATTCACTGTATATTTCACATTTGAAAAATAGAAGGTATCAGCAGTTTATGAAAAGATTTGCAGTCATATTCCCAATCCTTTCAGGTACATTCTGGGGTTCGTGCGGAATATTTGTGAGATCCCTATCGGGAGCAGAACTTAATAACATTACAATTCTTTTCCTAAGAGCATTTGTGAGTACCATATTTCTTCTTTTTCTGATACTCTTAAAGGACCGAAGTCTTCTTAAGATAAATCTTAGGGATCTTCCACTTTTCCTTTCATTTGCCATTAATGGAATTACCATTATGAATTTCTTCTATAACCTGGCAATGAATACGGTGTCACTGTCCCTTGCAGCAGTACTTCTATCCACATGTCCTGTATTTGTAATGATAATTGCAGCAGTACTTTTCGGAGAGAAGATTACACCACTAAAGGTTTCATGCATGCTTGCAACAATTGCAGGATGCTTTATGCTTTCGGGAGTTCTTGATGGAAAGGAAATGATAGTAAGTGGCATCGGTATCCTCTTTGGAATAGGAGCAGCGGTATTCAATGCCATATATATTACAACTGTAAAGGCTCTTACAAACAGAAACTACAACAACCTTACAATCCTTTTCTACGGATTCATGTTTGCAAGCGTAGTACTTCTTTTCTTCTGTGATTTCAGAGCAGTTGGGAGTTTTGTAAAGGCAGAACCACTCTATGGAATTACTTTGATAATTTCACAGAGTGCAGTATCAACCCTTCTTCCAAATCTTCTTTTCACAAAAGGAATGCAGTATATGGAGTCGGGAAAGGTTACTGTATTCTCCAGTGGAGCAGAGCCTGTTTCAGCCATGCTCTTTGGACTTTTCATATACAAAGAGGTACCAACGGTATTTGGAATACTGGGACTCATTACAGTAATTACAGCACTTACAGTTCTTACACTGAAAGGAGAGAAAACAGAATGAAAAAAGCAGTTCCATTTCTTGTTCTTGCTATAGCAGTTATCCTCATTGTGCTTTTCCTTGTAAAGGGAAAAGGCGATGAAAAGGAAATGGTCTATGAATCAGAAATTCTTAAAAATGCAGGAGTAACAGAATTTACTCTTCAGTATTCAGGAAGCAGTTCTGGTGGCCATGAATTCTATATCTATGGTATTGAAAAGGGCAAGTGGGTCCTTACTGTAAAAGAACAGGAAACATTCAATTCCAAAGAAAAGGTAAAGAAATACAAGGCTGATGAAGAGGGCATGCTTAAGCTCTACACAATCTTTACTGAAAATGACCTTGAGCATTCAAAGGAAAGAGAAGGTGAAAGAATCTACATCCTTGATGGTGCAACAGCAACGGTTTCAGTAACTTCAGACGGAAAGAGAATCTGGGTTCATGAAAGTGAGATGCCTGAAGATGAGCACAAGTATCTCGGTGAAATCTGGTCCGTAATAAAGGAATACATCAGATAGCTTAAGAAGGGTAATCCCTTCTTTTTCTATTCTTCAAAAACTATTGAAGAAACAGCATAAAAAATGGTAAAATACATTGTTAACATTTATCCAATAAATATACGGAGATAGAAAATGGGTTTAAACAAAAGACTTAGAAAATATGCTGAAGAGAATCTTCAGGGAATGGTACACACAACTCTCAATCCGGAGGGACCTGGAGTTGTAAGAATTCATCTTGTTCCACCAAGATTTGATGGAGAGAATGTAATCAACTCTGTTGCCATCATCAACGGACAGGACATTATTCCTGTTGATGTTTCCTGGACTGTACTCCTCACAGAATTCATCAAGGAAGTAAATAAATATGACGGAAAGCCTGTAAATGATCAGGATGTGGAAAATATCGTAAATGCAACTTTAAAGAATGTAAGAAAGGTATATCATCTCCTTCCAAAGAAAAAGGTAAGAGAAGGTATCTACAAGCTCATGAATTCATTCAAGCAGATTGCATATGGTGAAGAGGTTACTGAAGAAATCGGATACCTTAACATCGGTGAATACGCAGACTCCATGCGTGCACCTCACAGAATGGACCTTCTTGTATCAGCAATGACAAAGGATGGACACTGGCACTGCAACCAGAAGTGTGTTCACTGCTATGCTGCAGGACAGGTTTATGCTGAAGAACAGGAACTTTCAACAGAAGAATGGAAGAAGGTTATCGACAAGTGCAGGGAAGTATGTATCCCTCAGCTCACATTTACTGGTGGAGAACCAACAATGAGAGATGATCTTCCAGAACTCATCAGATATGCTGCATGGTTTGTAACAAGACTCAATACCAATGGTATCAGACTCACAAAGGAACTCTGCAGAGAACTTCGTGAAGCATCCTTGGACAGCATGCAGATTACATTCTATTCAGATGAAGAGGAAATCCATAACGCGCTTGTTGGCGCAAACCACTATAAGGATACAGTAGCAGGTATTGAAAACGCAGTTGAAGCTGGAATCAGCGTAAGCATCAATACTCCACTCTGTGTTTCAAACAGAGACTATGTAAAGACTCTCAGGTTCCTTAAGGAAAAGGGCGTACAGTTTGTAACATGTTCAGGCCTTATCACTACAGGTAATGCTGAAACTGAACAGTCAACATCACTTCAGCTTTCAAAGGAAGAAATCAAGGCAATCTTAAAGGATGCTGTAGAATTCTGCTATGCAAACGAAATGGAAATCAGTTTCACATCCCCAGGATGGATTGAAAAGGAATTCTTCGATGAACTTGGTATTTCAACACCAACATGCGGTGCATGCTTAAGCAATATGGCAATTACTCCAAGCGGAAATGTTGTTCCATGTCAGAGCTGGCTTTCAGGAGATGCTCTTGGAAACATACTTACTGACGACTGGAAGAGAATCTGGGATGGACCTCTCTGCTCAGAAAGAAGAGCATATTCTGCTGAAATGCTTGGTGAATGCCCATTAAGAAAATATACAGGAGGTGAGAACTAATGAACAAGAAAAGATTTTCTGTAATATTAATTGCGTTACTCCTTCTCGTTTTATCCATTGCTCCATTTGCAAGTGCAGCTTCTCCTACAGATGAGATTCTCCTCTATGAAATCACTGCAGATGTAAATGACGATGGTACAGTAGACCTTGTATATCACATTCAGTGGAAGGTACTCGTATCCGATGGAATCGGACCTTTAAACTGGGTAAATATCGGTATTGCAAATGACCAGTATATAGACTATGAGCCATTAAGCGATACCATCGACAACATGTGGTACCATGGCGAAGGTGGAGAAAGCTTCATGCAGATCTATTTTGACCGTGACTACTACAAGGGAGAAGTATGTGACTTCTCATTCAAGGTTGTTCAGGACTATATCTATCAGATGAACCTTCTTCAGGATGGAGTAACAACATACAAGTTCACTCCAGGCTGGTTCAATGATATTGCAGTAGACAAATTCGTTTTCAGATGGAACAATGAAAAGACTGTAAGCCACTCACCTGCAGGTATCGTAAAAGACGGATACATGACATGGGAAGAAAGCTTAAAGCCAGGTGAATATATTTCATTCATGATTGACTACAACAATGATGCCTTCATGTTCAATGAAACAAAGACTATCGAGAGTGGTGAATCATACTACCATGGCGGCGGATATGACTACGATGATGACGACAGCATATTTGAAATCATTGCAGGACTCTTTGCACTCTGCTTCTTTGGTGGAATCTTCATTGTAATCGGAAAGATTTTATCAGCTGTTGCAAGATTCGCAACAGGTGCTTCCATGAGTGCTACAAAGACTCAGAAGAAGATTACACGTACAAAGATTGTTTACTGGCCAGAATGTCAGGGCTGTGGTGCTGTAAGAAAAGACGGCGAAACTACATGCTCATACTGTGGCAGAAGCTTTGTAAAGAGTGAAGAAATTCTTAAGGAAGAAGATATCAAGGCTCAGGATAAGGATGCCTTGAAATACAGAACAAACGGAGAGTATCACTACTCATCATCACCTGATACATTTATCAGAATCAATGTAGTAAATGTTCCTGTTCCAAAGAGCAGTTCATCTTCATCCCGTCCATCAAGTTCAAGAACTTCAAGCTCCGGATCATCACGTTCACACAGTTCCTGTGCTCACAGTTCCTGTGCACACAGCTCCTGTGCATGCGCTTCATCCTGTGCATGTGCCTGCGCATGTGCCTGCGCTGGAGGCGGAAGAGCCGGTTGTACAACAAAGGACTTCTACAATACTGGACTTAAACTCAAGCAGCTTGAGATGAAGAAAAAGGCAAAGAGAAGATAAAAGTATAACAGACATTAAAAAATGGGACATTCTGATGTGTGAGATGTCCCATTTTTGATGTATTGATATATTAGAGTTCGTCAGGTGTATGTCTGTATTCAATTTCTTTCCACTTGCCGCCTTCAGCTCTATGCATTTCTTCTGTTGCATGAACCCATCTTAAAACTGTTTTATCTTCTGGGAAGAATTCGATGAATTTTCCGTCTACGAATGTATAGAATCTTGAAATATCTGTACACATTCCATATGTTGGAACCTGGTCAGTTGTAAGGTCGAATGTATATGGTTCATCAAAGAGTGTTCCGTTAAAGTGAAGACCCTTATGATCAAGTGTAAGCATTCCCTGACCGTTTGTTTCTGATGTCTTGCTTCCTGAAAGGAATCTGTCTTCTGGAAGTGTTCCAACCTTTACGATTTCCTTTAAAACGAAATCAGGATTCTTTACATCTTCCTTTGCCTTTGCTCTTTCCATAAGTACCCAGTCTGTTACAAGTTCTGGACATACGGAGTCACCTACAGGTGTCAGATTGTATTTTGAATCAAGTTCAACTTCATTACCGCATACGTTGCACTTCATACGGTTTCCTGATACTTCCATTCTGTGCATTGCACCGCACTTTGGACACATGTAGAGGAGTGTATCAAGTTCAGATGCCATATCATTCTTGTTCTTGTATGAAACTTGCGCAGTCTTGTTCCAGATGTAGTCATCGTGAGCAAGAAGTCTGTTCATCTTGTCAAGAATTTCTTCTACAGTGAGAGTTTGAAGTTCTTCCTTTGTGAACATGATGTCACATACGGATACGCACTTTCCTTTTCTTGAACCAAGGATGTGCTTTGGATATGTAAGGTAGGCACCTGATGTATGAGCATAGTATACCGGCTGTCCGATGCTCTTTAAGAGCTTTGCGGAGCCGAGTGCTACAGGCTGCTGCATACCAGTGATTGAGTTCATTCCTTCAGGCATGAAACAGATATTTCCACCCTGTTTTACAATGCTCTTGATCTGCTTCATAGCATAGATGTCAGGAGTGAAATTCTTCTTTGGAATAGCCTGAGCAAGTCTTAAAAGGATTCCAAGAGGGAATCTGAAGAACTCATTGTATCCTACAACATAGTTGAGCTTGTTTGGGTAGCAGAATGGAGCTGTGAAAAGATAGTCATTTCTGCAGGCATGATTTGCAATGAACACGAATGGTTCCTTTTCCTTGCTTGGATCAGCCTTAACAATATATTCAGCATTTACTGTTTTTGCAATAATCTTTACTACGATGGAAAGGATTGCAAACAGAACTGTATTAGGTTTCTTTACCTGTCTTTTATGGAGTTTTTCCTGAAGTGTAAGCTTTGCCATAATATTTTTTCCTTTCGATTCTGTTGTCATATATATTCAGTATATTAGATTATCTAACTATTTGCAATTAAATGTTGAAAAATCGCAAGCTTTTGCTTTAACTGTATATATGTTTGTGATATAATTCTTGGTGTTTTCGTAAAAAAGGAGATATATTGAAATGAATAAAAAAAGCACACTGACACCTATGCTCTTTACATCTCTCAAGGGATATACAAAAGAGCAGGCGGTAAAGGATGTAATCTCAGGAGTAATAGTTGCAATCATCGCACTTCCACTCTCCATTGCTCTTGCTCTTGCCTCAGGCGTTACACCAGAGCAGGGACTCTATACTGCAATTATAGCAGGTTTCCTCATCTCATTCTTCGGAGGATCCCGTGTTCAGATTGCAGGACCTACTGCAGCATTTGCTACAATAGTTGCAGGTATTGTATATCGTAATGGAATGGCAGGCCTTGTAGTTGCTACTGTAATTGCAGGTATCCTTCTTATCCTCATGGGTGTTTTCAGACTTGGTACTCTTATCAAGTTCATACCATATACAATCACAACAGGTTTCACTGCAGGTATCGCAGTTACAATCGTAATCGGACAGCTTAAGGATTTCTTTGGAATCAGATATATGAATGGTGAAACTCCAATTGAAACAGTTGATAAAATAAAGGCAATTGTTTCAAACTTCGGAACAGTAAATCTTCAGGCAGTCATTGTCGGTGCAGTATGTCTTGCAGTATTAATCATCTGGCCAAAAATCAGTGAAAAGATTCCAGGATCATTAATCGCTGTAATTATAGGAATCGTTATGGTATCAGTCTTAAAGCTCAAGGCTAATACAATCGGTGACTTATACACAATTAGCTCAGCACTTCCAAAGCTTACTATTCCAAAGGTAACATATGCAGTTGTAAGAGAGTCTCTTGGTGACGGATTCACAATCGCAGTTCTCGCTGCTATTGAATCACTCCTTTCATGCGTAGTAAGTGACTCCATGATAAACTCAAAGCACAATTCCAATATGGAACTCGTTGCACAGGGAATCGGTAATATCGGTTCAGCTCTCTTTGGTGGTATTCCTGCTACAGGTGCTATTGCAAGAACTGCAGCAAACATCAAGAATGGCGGAAAGACTCCAGTTGCAGGTATGGTTCATGCCGTAATCCTTCTTCTTGTACTTGTGCTTCTTATGCCATATGCAGCACTGATTCCAATGCCAACAATTGCAGCTATCCTCTTTATGGTAGCATGGAACATGTGTGGTCTTTCCACATTCGTTCATCTCTTGAAGACTGCTCCAAAGAGTGATGTAGTTGTACTTGTAATCACATTTGTACTTACTGTAGTATTCGACCTTGTAGTTGCAATCGGTGTAGGTCTTGTAATGGCTATGGTACTCTTCTTAAAGAGAATCTCAGACGAAACTCAGGTTCTTGGCTGGAAGTACTATGACGAAAACGAAGACGACCCAGAATCAGTTGAACTCATGAAGATTCCACAGTACGTAAGAGTATATGCATTCAATGGTCCTATGTTCTTCGGTGTGTCCGACCTTACCGGAACAATCAGACTTAAGGACTTCACAAGGTGCCTGGACATCCGTATGAGAGGTGTTCCATCACTTGATGCTACAGCAATCAATGCTCTTGAAAACCTCTACAAGCGTTGTGAAAAGAACAATGTAAAGCTTGTTCTTTCACACCTTAATGAACAGCCATATGCAGCTTTAAAGAAGGCAGGCTTCATCGATATGGTAGGAGAAGACAACTGCTGTCCACATATTGAAGATGCAATCGCACGTGCAACAGAACTTGGAAGAGAATAGAAAAATCCATATGAGAAATATTATTTATGGCGCAGGGTCACTGGGAACAGTGCTCGGCGCCTTTCTTGAAAAAAACAGTGAAGAGATTACCCTTGTATCAAGAAATGTTGAGCACGTAAAGATGCTCAACGAAAAGGGTGCAAAGGTAGTAGGAAATATTGAGATGTGTGAAAAGGTTCATGCAGTTCTTCCATCTGAAATGGAAGGAAAGTATGACATCATTTTCCTTATGACTAAGCAGCAGGATAATGCTGATGCAGCAGCATTTCTTAAGGATTTCATGCATGAGGACTCCCTTGTAGTTGCGCTTCAGAATGGAATTCCTGAACCATATCTTAAAGAAAAGCTTGGTGAAAACCGTGTAGTTGGTGGAATCGTTGAATGGGGTGCAAGACTTGTTGCTCCAGGAGTTTCAGAACTTACATCAGATATTTCGGCAAATATAATAAAGCTGGAGAAAAATGAGAAGGTTGAGCCTGAAAGGCTTGATAAGGTCAAGTCAATTCTTGAAAAGATGTGTGAAGTGACTCTTGAAGAGAATATGACTGGTGCAAGATGGTCCAAGCTTTTAATTAACGCAACATTTACAGGAATCGGAACTTCTGTAAACGGAACTTTCGGGGACGTTGCAAAAGGAAAGAAAACAAGAGAAATTGCAGTGAGATCCGTAAAGGAATGCATTGATATCTGCAGAACTGCAGGAGTAACCATCCTTCCTGTACAGGGAAACAATATTGAAAAACTTTTCTACTACAGAAGTCCAGTAAAGAAAATGATTGCAAAACTCATAATACCTGTAGCAATGAAGAAACACTACAAGACTGAACCATCCATGCTTCAGGACCTTAAAAAAGGAAAGAAGTGTGAAATTGATCAGATAAATGGTGTTGTAGTTCAGTGGGGAAAGAAATATGGGGTGGATACTCCTGTTAACTCAAGAATCGTTGAGATTGTAAAAAAAGAAGAAAGGGGAGAACTTCCACTTTCATCTTCCAACATTGAACTGTTTAATGATCTGATTTAAAATATAAAAAATATAGGCTCTCCATCTGGAGAGCCTTCTTTATTTAGCGTCTGAATCCGAAAAACAGTTTTACGAAATTACCGATGATACTTAAGAGAATAAGCATACCGACAATTCTCATTGGTTTCAGTTTGAATTCGTAACCGAATCCGTCATCGTGTGTAAGGTTTGTACTTACATATTCCAGAGGTCCCTTTACAGGCATTACTGCTGAAATGAGAACTCCTGGAAGCTTTCCAAGATCCTTATTGTATTCTTCAGCCAGAAGATTGTATGTTACAGGTTTTGATTCTCTGTAATATGAGATTGTCTCATATCTTGAGTTCATGGAAGTCATTCCACCGATAAAGAAACCTGCAACGATGAGGATAATCATGAGAAGAATACAGAGAGTCTTGTTATGTCCTATTTTTTTCCTGTTATCCATACCTACTCCTTCTATTTGAGCACTGATCCTACTTTTTCCTGAAGTTCCTTCTGAAGTCTTAAAAGTTCATCTTCTGCAGATGCTCTCTTTTTCTTTTCTTCTTCTTCAAGCTTTGCCACATCATCAATGGCATCAAGTATTTCGTCATTGGTAGCAATAAGGGATTCTACAAGGATATCAGATGTATCTGAATCCTTTGTGTCACCAAGTTCTTCCTTCTGACGGAGAAGAATGCTCTTAAGTCTACTGAAATCGATTTTCATGATTAGCTGATTGCCTGGAGAACCTTATCCTTGAGTTCGCCTTCAAGTCTTAAGAGTTCAGTTTCAGCAAGAGCACGCTGTTCTCTTCCTTCAGTCTGAATCTGCATAACTTCGTCGATTGTTTCGATAAGCTTAGCGTGAGTTTCCTGAAGAGTTTCAAGATCAACAATACCTCTTTCTGATTCCTTTGCAACAGATACTGTAGTCTGCTTTAATGCTTCTGCGTTCTTCTTTAAGAGTTCGTTTGTAGCATCTGTAACTGCTCTCTGAGCCTTTACAGCTTCTTCTGAGTTAGCAAGACCAAGTGCAAGTACCATCTGGCTCTTCCAGAGTGGAATAGTATTTACAAGAGCAGTCTGAATCTTTTCGATCATAAGTGAGTTGTTGTTCTGAAGCATTCTGATCTGTGGTGCCATCTGAACGGAAACTGTTCTTGTAAGGTTAAGGTCATAAACCTTCTTTTCAAATCTGTCGATCATCTGTGAGAAGTCATTTACAGCCTGGATGTCCTGAGGATCGCTTGAAGCTTCAGCCTTAGCCTTTAATTCAGGAAGTGTAACTGTTCTTGCTTCTTCAATCTTCTGCTTACCAGCAGCGATGTAGAGTGAAAGTTCCTTGTAGTTGTCTGAGTTTGCCTTGAAGAGTTCGTCAAGTACTGCGATGTCTCTTGTTAAAGCAACCTGATGTCCATCAAGAACGTCTACAACACGACCAACATTTGATTCTGCTGTAGCATATCTTGTCTTTAATACTTCGATAGGTGACTGAGCCTTCTTGAAGAGCTTTGCAAGACCCTTCTTTTCTTCAAATGCATTGAAGCCCTTTAATTCTGCAACGAGTCCAGTAAGAGAATCGGAAACTGTTCCAAGGTCCTTTGTTCTTACCTTTTCAAGAGCAGTGTCAGAGAATTCTGAAAGCTTTGCCTGAGCATCAGCACCATACTGAATAATGCTGTTTGTATCAAATAAGTCTACCTTTTCAGCGTACTTTGCAACGATTGCGTTATCTACTTCTGTGAGGTCAAGACCTACTTCGATATCGTTAACGGAGATAACTTCGTCCTGTTCTACCATTACTTTTTCCTGTTCCATTTTCTATTCCTCTCTTTTCTTCTTGCTGTTTTCTTCAAGCTCAAGTCTCATAAGCTTGTCGAGTGTGTTGATGTCAGCATTGACTTCCAATGCGTCTATTGTGAAAAGGTCATCAAAGAGATCCTTTAAGGATACATCTGCGCCTTTTACTGCCTCTAAAATCTTGTCCATTGCCTGCTGGATTGTCTGTCCTTCAGGTGCTGCTTCCTTGTTGTTTTCGAAATCGATGAATCTGTCAACGAGTTCTAAGAGCATATCACCATAGTAGTTTGCAAGCTTTCTTACCTTCATTCTGTCTTCAGGCTTCTCTTCAACGTCTTCAGCCATCTTTGAAAGTGTAACTGCGATTGAACCGAGGGCCTGCTTCATTTCCTGATTCTGAACTACCTTTGCTCTGTCGATTACAAGGTCGTTGAGCATGTGAAGCTTCTGAGCGATTTCATCGCTGTAGACCTTTGAAACAGGTGGTGGTGGGAGAAGCTTGATCTGGCTTTCTCTGATCTTCACAAGGATGAATCCTACAAGCCAGGCTGCAAGTGTTACGAAGAAGATTGTTGCAGGTTTGTAGATTGGAGTAATGAGTGCAAGTCCGCACCATACAAGGCCTGCTGCGATGTATGGGACACCTTTACCCATAACCTTTGCTTTCTTCTTTTCGTAGTTCTCTTTTTCCTGTTCTTTTCTTTCTTTTATTTCACGTTCATACTGTTCAGTCTTTGTTTCTTTTGTTTCTGCCATAATTTACCTCCTTTTGAAGCAATTCAAAAATATTATATCACATATTATATTAAATTTGTGATAATATATCTTCGATGAGAAAATTTTTTGAATTTTTAAAAGAAAATACTGTAATTGCGGTGGCTCTTTTTGCATCAGTTGTTACTGCCTTTATTGTAAGACCGGACAAAGCATATCTTTCATACTTTGACCTTAAGACTCTTACATGTCTTTTTCTTACCCTTGCAGTAATATGTGCGCTTAAAAGAATCCAGTTCTTCAGCATCCTTGCAAAAAGAATTGTAATACGTACAGGGAACCTGAGAGTTCTTGCTCTTGCCCTTGTATATATTACATTTATCGGTTCAATGATTATTGCAAACGATATGGCCCTGATTACATTTCTCCCTCTTGGCTACTACTCACTCTCTGTAACAAGAAATGAAAAGCATATGGCCTATGTTTTTGTACTTCAGAATATTTCAGCAAATCTTGGAGGAATGATTACACCTTTTGGAAATCCCCAGAATCTGTACCTTTATTCCTTCTTCAACATACCAACAGGTGAGTTTATGGGAATAATGTGGAGACCATTTGTCCTTGCCATATTCCTTCTTACAGTCCTCTGTTTTATGCTTAAACCTGAGAAGCTCACTCTTGAAAACAGTGTAAAGCAGACACTGCCACCAGGAAAGTGTACAGCATATCTTCTCCTTATGGCATTCTCACTTCTCATAGTATTCCGTGTAGTGCCATACCTTGTGGGACTTCTTGTAATTCCGGTAATTCTTTTCTTTATGGACAGAAAGGCACTTCTTGAGGTGGACTATGGACTTCTTCTCACATTTACACTTTTCTTCATATTCTCAGGTAATATGGCAAGAATTGAACTTGTAAACAGTGTGATGTCCAGGCTTCTTTCATATAATGCACTCATATTTTCAGAACTGTCATGTCAGGTGATTTCCAATGTTCCATCGGCAATCCTTCTTTCACAGTTTACTGAAAACTACAGAGAACTCCTTCTTGGAGTTAACATCGGTGGTACAGGTACACTTATTGCGTCCCTTGCATCACTTATAACATTCAATCACTATAGAGCACTTTATCCAGATCACACAAAGGAATATCTCCTTACATTTGCAGCACTTAATGTATTTTTCCTTGTGGTGATGACTGTATTTTCATATTTTTTCTTTACATAGGGAGGCATTTATGAATAGAATAATAACTATAGGAAGAGAATTCGGTTCAGGTGGAAGAGAAATAGGACTTCTCCTTTCTGAAAAACTTGGCATTCCTTTCTATGACAAGGAAATAATAACGCTTACTGCTGAAGCAGGTGGAATCAGTGAGGATCTCATAAAAGCCCATGAAGAGGGAATAGGGTTAGCAGGAAAGAAGATTGCAAGCCGTATGAAATATGCATCCTTCATGTACAGCCCATCTCTTTCAGACAGTATCTTCCTTCATCAGTGTGATGCCATAAGAAAACTGGCATCAAGTGGCCCATGCGTAATCGTTGGACGATGTGCAGACTATGTCTTAAGAGATATGGGAAGTGTAAATGTATTCATAGCATCTGCTATGGACTCAAAAGTAAAGAGAAAAAGAGCCATGGCTCCAGAAAAGGCCGACTACACTGAAAAGGAATTTGAAAAGTGGATCAGTGACGTAAATGAAGCAAGATGCAACTATTACGAACACTATACAAAACAGGGCTGGGGAAGAATCCAGAACTATCATCTCTGCATCCATTCAGACCTTTGTGGTATTCAGGGTGCAGTAGATACAATTATTGCTTATCTTTCCGCTATTGAAAAGAAATAGAGAGAAAAGGGGGTATATCTATGGAACAGAGAGAAGTAAAGACAACAGAAGAAAAGAAAGTTACACGCGAGAAAAACGGGGAAAACACCCTCGTTACTTTCCTTACTCCAAAGAAACACGCAAGATTTCTTAAGGGACTTGTAATAGGTCTGATTATCGGGATGCTCTTCACATATGTAATAGGACTCAATACTTTAAGAGGAAAGCTTTTCAACAAGGTTGGAGCAGGTAAAGAATTTGTGGATAAGCTTATAGATGAACGACTCTTCGGCTACACATCAGCAGACTTTACAGAAACCATTCTTGGAGAAGCAACTGCCCATCAGGAGCTGATTGTAATGGAGCAGCCTTTAACCGTTGCAACAACAATAACAAAGGCAGGCCTTGGCAACTGGGCAATGTTCTCAAAGACAAAGAACATTACATATGCAGGTACAGGTGTATATACAGTTGACTTAAGCAAGATCCATCGTGAAAACATTGTGGTGGACAAGGATTCAAAGCTTGTTACCGTATATATTGAACATGCTGAACTCAAGTACATCAATATTGACTACGACAGAATTGAGTTTGAAAACACTGAGAACGGATTTTTTACTATAGGTGATATCAAGTTCACAGCAGAACAGCAGAATGACCTTGAAATGTCCGTAAAGGAAGAAATGAAAAAGACCCTTGATTCTGAAACACTCCTTGCTGATGCAGACAGATTTGCAGTCCTTAAGGCATGGGAAACATTCAGTCCACAGGTACTTTCCATGAATCCTTTCTACAGAGTTCAGGTTAAGTTTGCTGACCAGATGTAACGCAGATTCAGGACCCTTCGGGGTCCTTTTTCATTCCAGAAATGCACAGAAACGGTTTTATGCAGCATATTATGACTATTATGCATTAAAATATTACTTTTTTGCAAATTGCATTGAAAATAATGCATATTTCTTCAAAAAATATGTATAAAAGTTATTGACAAATGAATGGAAACGACTATAATGCTATTATGAATTTCATATTAAGGAGAGATGCAATGTTTACACCAGAAAAAATAGAAAAATATGTAATGGATAATAAGGATGAGGCAATAAGCCTTATTGTTGAAGCAATACAGTCACCAAGCCCAACAGGTTTCGAACAGCCAATGGGTAAGACAATGAAAAAGTGGATTGAAAGTGCAGGCCTTGAAGCAAAGTGCTACTGCTATGATCAGGACAGACCAAACTTCATCGCTGACTGGAACGGAACAAATGCCGGAAAAGAAGGTTCAAAGAAGTTCCTCTTTAACGGACATATGGACGTATTCCCTCCAACAGCAAAGGATGATCCAGACTACAACCCATGGTCAGGTGAAATCAAGGACGGCTTCATCTATGGACGTGGTGCGAGTGATATGAAGGGTGGCGACTGCGCAGCAATGATGGCAGTAAAGTTCCTGAAGGAAATGGGATTTGATCCAAACGGTACTATCACATTAAACTACGTATCCGATGAAGAAAATGGTGGAAAGTATGGAGTTAACTCCCTGCTTGATGAAGGTTTCCTTAATGCTGACTTTGGTATCAGCATGGAACCAACAGACAACAAGATGAAGATCGGACATGGTGCAATTTACCCATGCAAGATTACAGTATATGGTGATGGCGGTTCATCCAGTGAACCAATCGTTCCAAACGACATCGACAACATCTATGGTGGTGAAGATGCAATCAAGAAAGGAATGAAGGCTGTAGCTGCACTTAATGGCATTCAGGACAACATCCTTTCAAAGAAGGAAACAAAGTACGGAACACATCTTTCAGTAACAAAGATCAACGCTGGTAAAGCTGTCAACAACTATGCAAGAGAATGCGTAATCTGTATCGATAGACGTTTCTCCAGCCCTGAAACAGTAGAATCCGTTGACAAGGAAATCTGTGATGCACTGGATGCAGTAAAGAAGACTGACCCAACATTCACATACAAGTTTGAAGGCTTCTATGAACCAATGACTCCAGAATTCACTGTTGACCTTGAATCTGAAGTTGTTAAGGCTGTTGAAGCTTCCTACAAAGAAGTATATGATGGCAAGGAAATTGAAAAGTACACTATGCCAGGCGGTTCAGACATGGCATTCGTACATGCAAAATACGGATTTGAAACTCCTTGGTTCGGACCAGGAAACCACAATGGTGTAGCAGGTTCATTCGAAAACCTGAGTATCGATAACTACCTTAAGTGCATCATGGTATATATGAATACATTAGTAAAGTTAATGTCAAAGTAAAGACATCGGAAAGGATATACATTTTAAATGATTACTAGCGAACAGATTAAAAAATATGTTGAAGAGCACGAAGCAGAAGCTCTTCAGTGCATTGTAGAAGCAGTTCAGTCACCAAGCCCAACAGGTGCAGAACAGCCAATGAGAAAGATGGTAGAAAAGTGGCTTGGAAAGCTTGATGTAGAAGTAAACAAGTACTTCTATGATCAGGACAGACCAAACTTCATTGCTGAATGGAAGGGTACAGACTGCGGAAAAGAAGGAACAAAAACTTTACTTTTCAACGGACACATGGACGTATTCCCTGTAGAAAAGGACGATGAGGATCCAGACTACAACCCATGGTCAGGTGAAATCAAGGATGGATATGTAATAGGCCGTGGCGCATGCGACATGAAGGGTGGCGACTGTGCAGCAATGATGGCAGTAAAGTTCCTTCAGGAAATGGGATTTGATCCAAATGGTAAAGTAATTCTTAACTACGTATCTGACGAAGAACGTGGTGGCGAATTCGGTACAAACTCACTTTTAAACGATGGTTTTCTTAACGCTGACTTTGGTATCAGCATGGAACCAACAGACAACTGTTTAAAGCTCGGACATGGTGCGATTTACCCATGTTCAGTAGTAGTATATGGTGACGGCGGTTCATCCAGTGAACCAATCGTTCCAAATGACATCGACAACATCTATGGTGGTGAAGATGCAATCAAGAAGGCAATGAAGGCTCTTACAGCATTAAACAAGCTTCAGGACGAAGTAATCTCAAAGAAGACTACAAAGTTCGGTTCAAGCCTCTATGTTACAAAGATCAACGCTGGTAAAGCTGTTAACAACTATGCAAGAGAATGTGAAATCTGTATCGACAGACGTTTCTCATCCCCAGAAACAGTAGAATCAGTTGATGCTGAAATCTGTGCAGCACTTGATGAAATCAAGAAGACTGACCCAACATTCGCATACAAGTTTGCTGGATTCTATGAGCCAATGACTCCAGAATTCGATATCGATGTTGAATCAGATGTATGCAAGGCACTTTCTGAATCATACAAGGCTGTATATGGAAAAGAAGTTACAACAATGATTGCTCCTGCCGGTTCAGACATGGCATTCATCAAAGACAAGTGGGGATATCAGACTCCAATCTTAGGACCTGGAACTCACAAGGGTGTAGCTGGAAAATATGAAATGTTAAGAGTTGACAATTATCTTAACTGTATCCAGATCTACATGAACTCAATCGTTAAGTTACTTTCAAAGTAAAGATGTATATATTTTAAAGGAGAAAGAAAAATGAAGAACTTAAAGAAATTTTTATGCGTAGTATTAGTACTCGTAATGATCTTCTCAATCGCAGCATGCGGTAAGAAGGAAGAACCAAAGGATGATGTAAAGACTTATACAGTTCTTACAGAAGCTACATACCCTCCATTCGAATCATATGATACAGATGGAAAGCTTGTAGGTGTTGATATTGACCTTATCGAAGCAATCGCTGAAGATCAGGGATTCAAGGTTGTATGGCAGGATATCGCATTCGATTCCCTCATTCCAGCAATCCAGTCAGACCAGGGCGACATCATCGCTGCATTCATGGTTAAGACACCTGTCAGAATGGAAAAGGTTGACTTCACTGAAGGATACTACACTGGTGGATATTCCTTAATCGTTAAGGAAGGTAACGACAAAATCAAGTCAATTGACGATTTAACACCTGATATGGTAGTTGCAAGCCAGATGGGTACAGTAGAATGGAACAAGGCTAACGAATTAAAGGAAGCTGGAAAAATCAAGGACGTTATTTCCAACAACGACTTCGTTACATGCGTAATGCAGACAATCAATGGAGAAATTGATGCTACATTAGTAGGTGTTATCACATCAAAGGCATACCTCGCTAAGTTCCCAGGAAAGATCAAGCTTGTTGACTTTGAAGAATCAACAGATGCTCCATCAGCATTCGCTGTAAAGAAGGGTAACACAGAACTCTTAAACATGCTTGATGAAGGCTTAAAGCACATCAAGGAAAACGGCAAGTATGACGAAATCATTCTTAAGTGGGTTGACTAATCTGAAAAATTAAAATGAAAACTGTGTGCCTTTTCTGGCACACGGTTTTTGTTCGTTATAGGTAGATTGAAAGTGCATGTTATGCACAACTAAAGAAATTCAGGAGATTTTATGGCAATTTATTTAAAAGGTGTAATGGTAGCATTAAAGGGACTGCCAAGAACACTTCAGGTAAGTGCATTTGCGCTTGTTGTAGGTATTGTTCTCGGACTTTTCCTTGCACTCGCCAAGATGTCAGGAAGCAAGGTGCTGAAAGTTCTTGCAAGTGTATATATTGAAGTAATCCGTAGTACTCCAATGATTGCTCAGGCCCTCATCATGGCCTACGGTGTCCCAATGATCCTTCAGAGCAAGGGTATAAACTTCAAGTGGGGTAACCTCCTTATTCCAGCTTTAATCGTATGCGGACTCAACTCTGCTGCATATATGGCTGAAGTAATCCGAAGCGGTATTCAGGCAATTGACAAGGGTCAGATAGAAGCAGCTCATTCCCTTGGTATGAGCAAGCGTCAGGTAAACATGCTCATTGTCCTTCCACAGGCATTCAAGATTGTTATTCCTGCTCTTGTAAACGAACTTGTAACACTTATCAAGGAAACATCAATCTTAGCATATGTAGGAGTTGTAGAAGTAATCCGTAGCGCTCAGCTCTGGAATGCTACAACATTTGAAACATTCCCTGCATATGTAGGTGCTGCAGTAGTATATTTCATCGTATGCTTCCCAATGTCAAAGGGAGTACAGTATCTTGAAAAGAGATTAAGTGCAGATAAACCTGTAAAAAAGAGTGAAACTGAAAAGAGTGAAGGAAAGGGAGGCATAAGATGATAGAAGCAAAGAATATTCATAAGCATTTTACTGACCTTCATGCAGTTAAAGGCGTAAGCATCACTGTAAAGGATGGCGATGTATTAAGTATTATCGGGCCATCAGGTTCAGGAAAGTCAACATTCTTAAGATGTCTCAACCATCTCGAAACTCCAGATGGAGGAGAAGTATATGTTGACGGAGAACTTGTAACAGAAGACAATCTTCAGAACGTAAGAGCAAAGATGGCAATGGTTTTCCAGAACTTCAATCTTTTTGACAATCTTACAGTTCTCGGAAATATTACAGTTGCTCCAATTCATGTAAGAAAGCAGAGCAAGGAAGAAGCTGAAAAGAGAGCTATGGAACTCTTGAAGCTTGTTGGACTTGAAGAAAAAGCCCATGTATATCCTAGAAACCTTTCAGGTGGACAGAAGCAGAGAGTTGCAATTGCAAGAGCACTTGCAATGGATCCTGAAGTAATCCTTTTCGACGAACCGACATCAGCACTTGACCCTGAAATGGTAGGAGAAGTACTTGAAGTAATGAAGAAGCTTGCAGCATCCGGTATGACAATGCTTGTTGTAACTCATGAAATGGGATTCGCAAGAGAAGTATCCGATGAAGTTATCTTCATGGATGCAGGTGAAATCGTTGAGAGTGGAGATTCAGAAGAAATCTTCGGAAATCCAAAGACAGAACGTTTAAAGGCATTCCTTAACAAGGTATTAAAGTAGAGAAAAAAGACCGCGAAATGATATGTACCCAAAATCCTGGACACATATCACAAGCGGTCTTTTGTATTGTTTTTTATGACATTTTATTAAGGGATATTCTTTTTATATAACAATTAAAGAATATTGTTTCATTTCTCTCTTTATTAAATAGAAGTTTAATGATAGAATATATTAGTAAAAATGTATATACACGTTAAGGAGGCATTTCAAAATGGATTTGGTAACAACCAAAGAGATGTTTAAAAAAGCTTATGAAGGACACTATGCAATCGGCGCATTCAATGTTGATGATGTTGATATCATGCAGGGAGTTCTTGATGGTGTAGTGAGAGCAAAATCTCCAGTAATCATCGCAATCAGTGAAGGTGCTTTAAAGTTCATGAGACCTTCATATGTAATCGCAGCAGCAAAGGCAGCTGCAAAGGATAATGACATTCCTATCGCGCTTCACCTTGACCACGGCAAGGATATGGAACTTGTAAAGCAGTGTGTAGACCTTGGATTCACTTCAGTTATGATCGATGCATCTGCATATGATTTCGAAGAAAACGTAAGAATCACAAAGGAAATCGTAGATTATGCACACGCTAAGGGTGTTGTTGTTGAAAGTGAACTTGGTGCTATCTCAGGTATCGAAGATAATGTAAACGTCGATGACAAGTATGGTCAGTTTACACATCCTGATGATGTTGTTGAGTTCGTAACAAGAACAGGCATCGACTCACTTGCAATTGCAATCGGTACAGCACACGGTGCATACAAATTCAAGCCAGGTCAGGAACCAAAGCTCAGATTTGATATACTTGAAGAAATTCAGGAAAAACTTCCTGGTTTCCCACTTGTACTTCACGGAGCATCTTCAGTTCCAAAGGACAGACTTGACATCTTCAACGAATATGGCGGAAAGATGGCACAGGCTGTTGGTATTCCTGAAGAAATGCTTAAAAAGGCATCACAGATGGCTGTATGCAAAATCAATGTAGGAACAGACATCAGAGTATGCTACTTCGGTGAAATCAGAAAACAGCTTCAGTTAAAGCCTGAAAAGTTTGATGGAAGATCATTCCTTGAACCAGCAAGAAAGGCTGTAGCTGACATGGTTGAAAAGAGAGTAACTGACGTATTCTTAAGTGCAGGTAAGGCATAAAAAGGTATTTTCCGGCTCGGCCGTAAAATATATAACATTTTCTTAAATTTCAAAGGAGAAAAATCATGAAAAAGACTATGAAGAAGGTTCTTGTTCTTGTTCTCGTACTCGCTATGGTATTCGCTATGGCAGCATGCGGAAAGAAAGAAGAACCAGTAGAAGAAAAGTCTGCTGTTCAGACAGCTATCGAAGCAGCTCAGAAGATGACACTTGCTGAACTCGAAGAAGCAGCTAAGAAGGAACTTGAAGAACACCCAGACCTCGTATTCAACGCAGATTCCCTTACATCAGGAATCAAGAAGGCACTTGCTGGCTTCGAAAAGAAGTATGAATGGGCTGCTGGCAAGACAGCTTACAACAGCAAGAAGGGTAGCGAATATCAGCCAAAGCTTATCGCTGCTCAGAAGGCAAACAGCTACATCGCTGACTTCGTTATGATTCAGGACGCATCATTCCTTAAGAACGCTATGCTTGACACAGGATTCTTAAGAAGCTACGTTCCAGCAGGCGAAGGAATCGAAATCGCAGCTGAAGACCAGAACCCACTTGTAGGTGTTACATTCAACAAGGTATTTATGTATGACAACACTACAGTTGGTGCTGACCAGTTAAAGAACGTATGGCAGATGACTGGAGTTGACGGTGCTACTCTCAAGGGAGTTAACAACGTATCATTCCAGAACCCACTTGGTGAAGACATCAACATGAGCTTCCTTATCATGCTCACAAGCCCTGCTGCTTGCGAAAAGCTTACAGCTGCTTACAAGAGCTACTTCGGAACTGATTATGATGGATCAAAGGATGACTATGAAAACATCGGTTACAAGTTCGTTGCTGAATTCGTTAAGAATGTAGGACACTGGCACAGCTCAGACTCTTCAGAAGTAAAGAAGATCAACACTTACAATGAAGATGGTAGAATCCTTTTCGCAGGTCTCTGCAAGCTTAAGGATTATGAATTCTACAAGAAGGACTACAAGGATACAGACATGTACTATACAAAGACTGTAACAGCTGGTGGCTGGAACAATGACATCGAAGGATTCGATGGATTCGTTTACAACATGTGGACTCTTATCCCAGATACAGCTCAGCTTCCTTACACAGCATGTCTCTTCATCAACTACATCCATTCAGAAGAAGGCTATGCTGCTGGTTGGGGTGGAGTACTTGGTTACTACTCATCCAACAAGAACATCCCATCAGTAGATGGAGACCCAGCTCTTTCCGTATGGAAGGAACAGTGCGTTGTAGAAGATGTAGAATACATCGATTCTGTATACGCTACAGCAGTTAAGTTCATCAACATGCAGCTTGCTGGCGTAAAGTAATATAGCGCATATATCTAATCCGTTATAGTGATTTGAAAGATAAATAAGGGGGTCTCAAAGCCCCCTTATTTCTTGAATTAGGAGAAGCCTTATGAAAAATAAGCAGCCTCTTGGAAATAGGCTCAAGTCCTATTTTTCTAAGCCTGCAAATGTCATTTGCATTATTTTCCTGGTAATACTGCTGGCTACAGTTGTACTCCCACTTCTGACTCTTTTGATCGGGTCATTCACAGTAAATGGTAATCAGGAAGCAATTTATATCGGTCAGGGTGTGATGGATGGTGATTTCACATTCAACCACTGGAAAGAACTCCTGACAAGCAGAGATTTTGACTATGCACTTATCAAATTCTGGAGACCACTTGGCCAGTCAACAGTCATGGCTTTACTTGCCTGTCTTGTTGCTGTAGGTTTTGGTGGTGTTGTTGCATGGTTTATAACAAGATCCGATTTACCTGGAAAGCAGTTCATTTCCACAATTTTCGTATTCCCATATATCATGCCTAGCTGGGCTATGGCCATGTTCTGGGAAAATTTCTTTAAGAACACACAGATCAATGCTGGAGCTGGTATGCTCGAAGGTATGACAGGGATCTGTGTACCGGAGTCCTTTGTATATGGTTTATTCCCATGTGCAATGAGTTTGGGACTTCACTATGCACCGTTTGCGTATATCCTTATCGGTGGAATACTCCGTAACATGGATGCAAACCTTGAAGAAGCTGCAACAGTGCTTAAGGCAAGCAGATTCAAAATTTTAAGAAAGGTAACACTTCCTATCGTAATGCCTGCACTTATCTCAACAGTACTTCTTGTATTCTCAAGCAGTATCAGCAGCTTCACAGTACCATTCTTCTTGAATAAAAGTAGTATCAGCAGTGGTAACAACTTCATTTCTATTTCTGTTCAGCTTCGAAGCCTCATCAATACAGGATTCACAAAGGGACAGGGATATGTACTTGCTATCATTCTGATGCTGTTCTCTATAGGTATCCTTACATTAAACAACTGGTTTACAGGAAGCAGAAAGTCCTTCACAACAGTAACTGGAAAGTCAGGACAGGTATCTCTTGTTAAACTTGGTAAGGCAAAGCCATTTGTTGCAGCTGTTCTTTTCATCATAGTAGCATTCTTTGCAATCATGCCACTTGTGTCATTTGCAATGGAATCAGTACTTGAAGTTCCAGGAGACTGGTCAACATTCACTTTAAGATACTGGCTTTCAAGCGAAGGATTTGAAGGCTCAAACAAGGGCGACACTATTGGTATTTTACGTTCCAGCATCATGTGGAAGGCACTTGGACGAAGCCTGCTTCTTTCAATCATCGTTTCCCTTATTGCTGGTACATTCGGACTCTTAATCGGATACGCAGTTGCAAAGAAGAGAAACAGCAAGCTTGCAACATTTGTTTCAAACCTTGCATTCTTCCCATATCTTATCCCTGCAATGAGTTTCGGTGCAGTATACCTCGCACTCTCATATACAAAGGGATTCACATGGCTTGACGGATCATTCATCCTTCTTATGCTTGTAGGTTCAATCAAGTTTATGCCATTCGCATCCCGTACAGGAACAAGTGCTATGCTTCAGCTTTCAGGAGAAATTGAAGAAGCTGCAATTGTAATCGGTGTTCCATGGATCAAGAGAATGACAAGGGTTCTCTTCCCAATCCAGAAGGCAAGTTTCATTTCCGGATATCTTCTCCCATTCATTTCATGTATGAGAGAAATGTCACTCTTCGTACTTCTTGCAGCAAGCTATACAACTCTTGTTACAACAGTACTTCAGGAGTACAGCAGAACAGGCCTTTCACAGGCAGCAAATGCCATAAACTTACTTATTATCGTTGTTGTTCTTGTTATTCAGTTCGTTGTAAACAAACTTACTGGTGCAAGTATTGATAAGGGCGTAGGAGGTAACTAATATGCCAAAAATCGTATTGGAAAATGTATGCAAGAGATTTGATGATTTCGTTGCTGTAGAAAATCTTAATATGGTTATTGAAGACCGTGAATTCATTACACTTCTTGGACCATCTGGTTGCGGAAAGACAACAACACTCAGAATGATTGCAGGTCTTGAAACACCAACAGAAGGAAAGATTACAATTGGCGATCAGGTAGTATTTGATTCAGAAAAAGGAATCAATGTATCTCCTGCAAAGAGAGATATCGGTTTCCTTTTCCAGAACTATGCTCTCTGGCCACATATGACTGTATATCAGAACATTGCCTTTGGTCTTGAAAACCTCAAGTGGCCAAAGGACAAGATCAAGGAAAGAGTAGCTGAAATGCTTCAGATGCTCAAGATTGAAGAATTTGAAAAGAGATACCCAAGTGAACTTTCAGGTGGACAGCAGCAGAGAGTTGCTATCGCAAGAACTCTTGCACCAAGCCCTAAGGTTTTATTCATGGACGAACCTCTTTCAAACCTTGACGCAAAGCTCCGTCTCGAAATGAGAACTGAGTTAAAGAGACTTCATGTTGACACAGACTCAACATTCGTATATGTAACACATGACCAGCTTGAAGCTATGACTCTTGCTACACGTGTATGCTTAATCAAGAACGGTGTAATGCAGCAGTATGATCACCCACTTGAAACATATTCAAACCCTGCAAATCTTTTCGTTGCTGACTTCGTAGGTAACCCTACAATGAACTTTATTGATGCAACAGGAAAGGTAACAGGAGAAAACACAGCTGAACTCAACTTCTTTGGAAAGACATTCACACTTAACGCAAAGGGTGGATTAAAGCAGACTGAAGAAACAGAATTCGTAGTAGGTGTAAGACCTGAGTTCGTAAAGCTCGGTGAAGGTGCTCTTACAGGTAAGGTATATGCTACACTTCCAGCAGGTATGGAAACTACAGTAAAACTCGATGTTGACGGATTTGTCCTCACATCAGTAGAATTCGGTAGTGTTGACTACATGGTTAACGATGAAATTCCATTCGGAATTGATGGAGAAAACGTAATTCTCTTTGAAAAGAAATCAGGAGAAAGCCTTGGAAAGGGATGCGTTACTCTCTAAACCATTTATATGAAATCTATCCCATCTTTAATAGGATGGGATTTTTCATTTAAATATTTATGAAATACTCTGATTATGATAATATATATGTGTTTTTACAGGAGATTTCATTCATATGAGAAAAAGATACATATTTTTTGATATAGATGGCACACTTGCAGCAGATGGATATGAAAATGCATATATTCCTGAATCTGCACAGCTTGCCTTAAAGAAACTTAAAGAAGCAGGTCACTTTGTTGCAATTGCAACAGGAAGAGCAGAATCCATGGCAAGAGATATTCTTGAAATGGCAGGACTCGACAATATGGTTAGTGACGGCGGCTGGGGCCTTACGATAGATGGAAAGGTTCTTTATATCAAGACACTTCCAAAGGAAGATATTATTCCCTTGGTTGAGGAATGCAAAGAAAAGGGTCTTCCATGGGGACTTCAGCTTGAAAACAGAGCACTTCGTACATGCCCTGACGACAGCTTTATGGAGTATACTCATGATACGTATATAAAGACGGTGGTAAAGCCAGATCTTGACCCTGCTAAAGTTGACAGAATCTACAAGATGTATATAGCATGTCACTATCCAAAGGAACTGGAAATTGAAGGACTCAAGACACTTCCATACTGCAGATTCCATGAACCATATCTTTTTGTTGAACCACTGGATAAGGGAGAAGGAATAAAGGATATGCTTAAAATAGTTGGTGGAGATCCAAAGGATGTAATCGTGTTTGGTGATGCCAAGAATGACATTTCCATGTTTCTTCCTGAATGGACAAAGGTTGCCATGGGAAATGCGTGTGATGAGCTGAAAGCAATTGCTGACTATGTAACAACTGACGTAAAGGAAGATGGTGTATATAACGCATGTGTTCATCTTAATCTTTTTGAGGACTAGATAATGATTAGAAACCTTATTTTTGACGTATATGGTACACTGGTCACATCTGGAACAGGGTCGGTGGATGCGACAAGAGAAATCTTTAAAGAGTTCGGAATGGCAGATGATGCTGAAAAGATATACAGAAGATGGAAAGAACTCCATAGAGAGCACTATATCCGTCCAGCGTTCAAAACAGAACGTGATATCTATGTAGAGGACCTTGGATGTCTTTTCATGGAGCTTGGAATAGATGCTGATCCAGGTGTTAAAATAGTACCTATGCATAAATCTCTTTATGGAAGACATATGTTCCCTGATGCAGAAAAGGCCATGGGAGAAATAATCGGGAAATACAACTGTGCTATCGGGTCTGTCACTGATGACGAGCCTTTAAGGGACTCAATTAAGGATACCGTGCTTGAAAGGATAGACCTTGTATATACATCTGAAAGTCTAAAGGTGTATAAGCCACATTTAAGATTCTATACTGATATCCTTGAAAGTACCGGATGGAAGGTGGAAGAAACTGTATTTATTGGAGACTCCATGGAAAATGATGTGATCGGGCCAAAGAAAGCGGGCTTAAGAGCAGTCCTTATAGATAGAAAAGGGAAGTATGACGGAAATTCAGAAGTTAAACCTGATGCTGTAATTTCCTCAATGGAAGAACTTATTTCAGTTCTTTCAGAAATGTAGATAGTTTAGGAGACATAATATGAAAAGCAGAAAACTTATATCACTGTTACTTGCATTTCTTCTTGTATTTTCCATGTTTACAGCATGTGGAAAGAAAGAAGAGCCTGTTATAGAACCTCAGGAAACAATTCCAGCGTCCATAAGACCTGAGATTGATGAGGCTGAAGTAAAGGCATTCGAGGAATATCTCGTTTCATACGAAAAACTTGATGAATATGTTGATTTCAGCAAAGTGGATATCGAAGCTGAATATGCAATCTCAAGAGTAATTGTTGAAGGTAAGCCTTTCCTTGAAGGGGCAGAGCCACTTGCGATGTGTGAAGACGGCATGGGATTCACTCTTGTTCAGTTCGGAACTCCTGAAGAAGCAAAAGCGTTTTCTGAACTTCAGAAGGAACACGGTATAACTGCTTTTGAAGATGAACTGATTCTGACATATGATGACGTAGAATATGATGAAGAACCTGTGGGACCTCTTACTCTTGAAGATATGGGATGGCTATATGAGCCTTTAGATGGTGTAAATCTTGAATCTGCACTTGGTTCATGGGGAACAACTTACACAGGTTCACTTGCTTATGCAAACCTCATAAAGGAAAGAGGAAGAGCGGGAACTGAAATCATAGTTGCGGTAGTTGATGATGGAGTTGATGTAAATCATAAATTCCTTGCTGGAAGACTGGTGCAGGGATATAACTATATTGAAAATAACGGGATCCAGACTCCACTTTATGATCATGGGACTCATATTGCAGGTACTATAGTAGATAATACGCCTGGTCTTAATGTTAAAATTATGCCAGTACGTTCTATTGGCTATCTTTGGGATAAACCTGCGGAAAATCAGCATAAAGAATTTGGCACAGCTACATCAATTGCAAATGGTATCAGATTTGCCGTTTACTATGGTGCATCCGTTGTAAACTGCAGTTTTGGAGGGGAACGCAGTTCGAGTGAGATATACAAGACAAATGCAATTCGTGAAGGTTTATCTAAAGGAGTAGTATTCTGTGTTGCTGCCGGAAATGATAACCAGAATACTTCCAATATTAATCCGGGATGTCTTACTGACAAAGGTGTTATTGTAACTGCTGCTATTGACAGCGCGGGCAATAAGGCATCCTTCAGCAACTTCGGAGCGTCTGTCGATATTGCTGCGCCTGGAGTAGCTATCAGAAGTTCCCTGTTGTTTAACAAATATGGTAATATGAACGGAACATCTATGGCAACACCTCATGTAACAGCGGCTGCAGCAATGGTTAAAATAATGCATCCTGAGTTCAGTCCTGCCGATGTTGAAAACTTTCTTACAGAATATGCAACAGATGCAGGTGCACCAGGTAGAGATGATTATTTCGGCTATGGAATTCTCAATCTCTTTGAATGTGACAGAAAGAACGAAGTTGTTGAAATTGCTGTAAGACAGCTTCCTGATGTAACAGAATATTATCTTAATGATGAACTCAAGAGAGCAGGTCTTGTTGTAGCAGTAAAATATACTGATGGTTCAATCAAGCTTATAAGATTTACTGGAGACAGCAGAAAAGACTTTGAATATGACAATTACTGTGCTTTCTCGAATGAGAAATTCACAAAGCCGGGTAAAGCTACTGTAACAGTTGTGGTTGAAGGAAAGTCAGCAGCCTTTGAAGTAAATGTTCTTGGTGAAGAGAGACCACCATTCCCTGCACTTAAACATCTTGAAAGAAGTTCATCCAACTTCAGCATCATGTTCTCAACATTTGCGCCTGAAGCATCAGCTTACCTTGACAATGCTTCACCATTCGGATTTGGAGAAGATTTCAGCGGAGACGGACTCACTTTTGATCCTGCAACAAACACAATCACACTTAATAATGTAAGGAGCGGTTTCCTTACAATAAGTGGAGCTGGAAATGATCTTAAGATAAAGGTTGTTGGAAGCAACACACTTAATTTCATCCATACTGATGGATGGGATGCCGGTGGAAGCATTAAGTTTATAGGTGATGGAAGTCTTAATATCAAATGTCACCCTGATTACGGCAAGGACGCATATGGTGATATCGAGCTTGATGGAGAGCTTACTGACTGCTGCCTTATGATCGGAAAAGGACTTGATATTACAGTTGAAAGACAGATTGGAGTATGTACAACTACTCTTAAGGATAATATTTTCCTTGAAAAGAATACTGAGTTTACCGGTAAGGTTTTAACAGTAGAAGATCCAAAGGGTACTTCTTCAAGAATCGGAGACTGGTACATAAATATGGTTATAGATAACTGCAAGGGAACTGTTCCTATGATGTACCATACTGTAGTTACTCCAGAAAACGGGGCAATCCATATCAGCACAAGATAGATATTAATTCGGAGGTAGATGATGATAGTAACTGATATTATAAACAAAACTGAACTGGAAATGACCAGAGAAGAAATGATAGAGGCCATGGTTAAGAGTGACCGTCAGGTTGACCTCTATTTCGACTATGAGAAGAATGACTGTCCTGAAAGTCCTGAGTTCGCTTATCTCAAGTGGAACCACGAAAACTGGACAACAGTTGATGGAAAACGCTTCATCTGTTCATACTTTGTAGATGAACGTGCGCTGTCAGATTATGGCGCATATAACGTGAGCGATATAGTGAACTATTTTCTCCCTGAAGAAGCGAAGAAAATCGTTCTGGGCTAAAATCTGAGCCTTTTAAATCGATATCAGCTGTGACAAGGTCTGCACCACGTGCAGACCTTTCTTATTGCAGAGCTTATATAGCTCTGCAATAAGAAAACGCCTATTTCGGAAATAGGCGCTTTTGATTTGAGATTGTTGATTATAGAAGTTCAAGTACTTCTTCTACTGTAGGCATGTCTGCGAGGTTTTGTGCATAGTGGGAATATACGATTTTTCCGGTGCTGTCTGTAATAAACATTGCAGGAAGCTGTTCTTCGATTCCTTCGTAGTCTCCATGAACGATACCATATTTTTTCTTTATGTCTGCCTTTGCCTGAAGCATTGGTCTTATATCGTCAGGGATGAGTTCCTTCATTGAGGAAGCGGCTTCAATTACAAGTTCTTTGTAAATTTCAAGTTTGTTGTCGCAGATTATTTCGAAAGGCAATGCGGACTCTTCTTTAAGATCGTTTTTGATATGATCCTGGTCGCTCTGCATTACAACATATACCTGTGCGTTCTTTTCTCTGAATCTGTCGTAGTCCTGTTTTATGAATTCGATATCAAGTCTGCAGTTTGTGCATCCTATGTATCTTAATACCCAGAATACAGTTTTATCTGCTTTTTTTACTTCGTCACTTACTGACTGACCTGTTTTCCATCCTGTATTGAATATGAAGTTTGGCATCATATCGCCAACTGTAAGTTTCTTTGCCATTCTATTATCTCCTTGTTAGTTTCTGAAGAGTATAATACGCCTTTTCTTTGAAAAATTCAAATCATAATAACGGTTTTGGGAGAAAGCACAACTACATATAACTTGAATGAAAAGAGGAAAAAAGATATAATAAATATGTAGATATTGAAATATTAAATGGGAAATGATAAAGAGTGAAAGACGTATTTACAGCTTCTGATATTCTTGAAGCAATCAAAAGATTCTATAGTGAATCCATTTTCATCACAGATGGAGAAGGCAATGTCATCTTTGTAAATGAAATTGGTGCCCAGAGACTTGGTCCAAAAGCCAATAACATTCTTGGACGCAATGTTGATGACCTTGTTAGAGAAGGTGTTTATGGCCGTTCCACAACAAGAATCGCCATTGAAACAAAGAAGCCATATACTGCAACGATCAATCCAAAGGAAAAGGAATCCAACGTATCAAAGTCTGTTCCTGTAATTGATAAAGAAGGTAACGTCAGAATGGTAGTTACTGCAAACATGTCACTTAAGCAGAACAAGGAATGGAAGGGTATTCTTGATGAGCAGAAGGAGATTGCTGAAAGACTGAAGAGAGAAATAGACAACCTCCGTCAGAACGACAACAAGATTATTGCAAATGATCCTGAAACTAAAAAGGTATTTGCAAATATTGATATTATTGCTCCAACAGATTCCAATGTTATTATTCTTGGAGAATCTGGAACAGGTAAGGATCTTACTGCAAGATATATTCATGAGCATTCACCAAGAAAAGATGAAGCCTTTATCTCCATAAACTGTGCAGCAATTCCAGAGCCTCTTCTTGAATCCGAACTCTTCGGATATGAATCGGGTGCGTTTACTGGAGCCTCTTCCAAAGGAAAAATGGGTCTCTTTGAAGCTGCAAATGGTGGAACCCTTTTCCTTGATGAAATCGGAGAAATGCCACTGGGCCTCCAGTCAAAGCTTCTTAATGCCATTGAAGACAAGAGCATCAGAAAAGTCGGTGGTGTAAAAAGCAAACCTGTTGATGTAAGAATAATCTGTGCAACAAATGCTGATCTTATGACTCTTGTAAAGGAAAAGAAGTTCAGAGAAGACCTCTACTATCGTATTGCTGTATTTACAGTAAGACTTCTTCCGCTTAGAGAAAGACCGGGAGATATACTTCCTCTTGCAGGCTATTTCCTTGAGGAAATGAATAAACGTCAGGGAACGTCCAAGTATCTCAGTGATGCAGCCAAAGAATCCATGCTTATGCACAGCTGGCCTGGAAATATCAGAGAATTGAGAAACGTAGTCGAAAGAATTTTTGTAATATCATATACTGATTCCCTGGACTTCCTTCCAACACCAACATTCGGAATTCCTTCGGGACTTTATGAAGCAGACAAAGTTTTACCTATTGCAAAGTTCGACAATCTGAAAGACTATCTTGAAGATGCGGAAAAGAGATATATCGAAAGTGTTGTAGAAGAATCTGAGACACTGGTAGAAGCTGCAAGAAAACTTGGTATAGATAGAACTGCTCTTTACAGGAAACTGAAAAAGTTTAAGTAGGGCACCTGGCTATTTAAAATTTGAATAACGTTGCAACTGTGCAACGTTAAAATGTTGCAGAAATGCAACTATGTTGCAAAGGTGCAACATACTAAAGTCAATGTATTTGTTAAATACCCTAAAAAACAGATGTTTTTAGGGTATTTTTTTGTTGGCACGGTTCTTGCTATATATATGAGTGTTATTATAAAAAAATATAGTTATTAAAGGAGATTGAAAATGGCTATTAAAAATGTATTAGTTGCTGGTGGCGGACTTATGGGAAGCAACATCGCTTTCCTCTGTGCAGCTATCAAGGACCGTGAAGTTACAGTATATGACAAGTTCCCAGTTGATCTTGCAGCAAAGATCAGAATCAACACAAAGGAACTTATTGAACACGAAGTAATCACTGAAGAAGAAGTTCTTGAAAGAATGTCAAGAATCCACTTCACTCAGGATATCGATTCTGAAGGCGTTAAGAATGCTGACATCGTTATCGAAGCAGTATTTGAAGACGTTAAGGTTAAGCAGGATACTTATGAACTTCTTGAATCAAGAGTTCGTCCAGACTGTATCATCTGTACAAACTCATCAGTAATGAGCCCATCAATGTTATCAGAAAAGATGGCTCACAGAGAAAGATTCATCGGAACTCACTTCTGGAACCCAGCTCACCTTATTCCACTTGTAGAAGTTATCAAGACTGACGCTACTACTCAGGAAGTTGCTGACACAGTTATGGCATTTATGGCTGAAATCGGCAAGAAGCCATGTCTCTGCAAGAAGGACGTACCAGGCTTCATCGCTAACAGACTTCAGCACGCATTATGGAGAGAAGCTATCTCCATCGTTGAAAACGGAATCGCTGATGCTGCTACAGTTGACTCAGCTATCCAGAACTCATTCGGTTTAAGACTTCCACAGCTCCCAGTACTTGTTAACTCAGACTTAGTAGGTACAGACCTTACATTAAGCATCCACAACACAGTACTTAAGGCAATCGAAGATTCCCACGAACCATCACCACTTCTTCAGCAGATGATCGACGAAGGAAAGATGGGATTCAAGAGCAACAAGGGATTCTATGACTGGACAGATGAATCAAAGGCTAAGGTTAGCGCTGACCTTAACACTTACTTAATCAAGATGGTATACGGAAAGTAATTCAAGTTATTAGTAATTTTAAATAAATGGAGGAAATTTAATCATGGGCGACTTAAAGAATAAGAGAATTATTACAATCGCTACAACAGGTGCTTGGCCAAAGAAGGAAAACAACCCTAACGTACCAATGACACCAGCTGAAATCTCAGAAGATATTTATGACTGCTGGAAGGCAGGCGCAGCTATGGCTCATATCCACATGAGAGATGACAACGGAAACGGAACTATGGACCACAACAAGTTCAGAGAAACTATGGAACTCCTTAGAACTAACCACCCAGACTGCGACATCATCATCAACATGACAACTTCTGGAGATATCTATGCTACAGATGAAACAAGAGTTCAGCACGTTAAGGAATTAAAGCCTGAAATGGCTTCCTATGACTGCGGATCAATGAACTGGTTAAATACAGCATTATTCCTTAACACTCCACAGTTCCTTGAAATGTGTGCTAAGGTATTCGATGAAACTGGAACAAAGCCAGAAATCGAAGCATTTGACCCTGGTATGATCGGAAACGCTGCTTACTATGTAAAGAAGGGCGTTCTTCACACTCCACTTCACTTCCAGTTCTGCATGGGTTGCGCAAACGGAATCCCTGGTTCACTCAAGAACCTTCTCTTCATGAAGGAAACTGCTGATACATTAATCGGTAAGGGCAACTACACTTGGTCATGCTTCGGTGTTGGTCACTCAGCAATGGAAATCATGTATGCTGCTATCGCTATGGGCGGAAACATCAGAGTTGGTATGGAAGACAACGTAATGTACTCAAAGGGTAAGCTTGCTGACTCCAACAGACAGTTCGTTGAAAGAGCTAAGAGAGTAATCGAAGAATTCGGTTGCGAAGTAGCTACACCAGATGAAGCTAGAGAAATTCTTGGCTTAAAGAAATAGTTGAAAGCTGAAAAGGCTTTTAAAGCCTTTTCAGTTATCATATAGGTATTATTTTTATTTTTTGAAAGGAGATTTTCAAATGTCTAACACAAAGGCAAAAGAAAAGGGAAGTATCCTTTGGAGAATTTCAAAGAAGTTCCAGTATGCTGCAGACAGAATCATTCCTGATTCACTCGTATTCTGTTTATTACTTACTTTCCTCGTATTCGTACTCGCACTTATCTTTGCAGACCACAATCCTTTAAACCTCGTTGTTGCTTGGTGGGGTGGATTATGGACTCAGAACAGCTTCGCATTCCAGATGGGTATCATGGTAATTGTATGTGCTACATGCGCTAAGGCACCTCAGGTAAAGAAGGTTATGAACAAGATCGCTGCTACAGCTAAGACTCCAGTTGCTGCTATGGTACTCCTCGTAGTATTCGGTATGGTAACAAGCTTCATTAACTGGGCATTCTGTACAGTAGTAGGCGCACTCTTCGCTATGTACCTCGCTAAGAACGTAAGAGGAACGCACTACACTTGTATGACTTTCGGTCAGTGTCTTGGACCTACAGCATCAGTTTACTCATTACTTAACACTCCTGGTAACTTCACAATCACTCAGGGATTCTTCAACGACATCATTTCACAGAGCGTATCAGTTTACAACCCACACAACTTAATCGTATGGTGCACATTCGCTCTTATCCTTATCCTCGTTGCAGTATTCACAAAACCACCTGAAGCTGAAATCGTTGAACTTAAGACTGCTCTTGACGAAGAAGACGTTAACTTCGACGTAACTGAAAAGGAAACTCCAGCTGACAAGATGAACGGTGGAAAGGTATTCATGTACATCATCGGACTCATGGGTATCGTAGTACTCGCTCAGCAGTTCATCACAAAGGGATTCATGGGAGCTCTTTCAATGACCCTCATCATCCTTCTCTTCATCACAATCAACTGCTTCCTTTACAAGACTCCTAGAGCATTCATCGAAGCTCACAAGGTTAACATGTCACTTGCATGTGAAATCATTCTTCAGTTCCCATTCTACGGTGGTATCATGGGAATCATGCAGGATTCAGGACTTGCTGCTATCGTAGTAGCAGGTATCGTAAAGCTTGCTTCAGCAGCTACACTTCCAATCTGGTCATTCGTTTCAGCATGTGCTGTAAACCTCTTCATCCCATCACAGGGCGGCCAGTTCGTAATTCAGGGACCATTACTCCTTCAGGCAGCTGAACAGCTTGGTGCTAACAAGATCGACGTTATCAACGCATTCGTATATGGTGACGAATGTACAAACCTCCTTCAGCCACTTTACCTCATCCCAATGCTCGCAGTAGTAAAGATGAAGTTAAAGGACGCTTGGGGTATGTGCGCATTCGTATGCGTATTCTGGGCAGTTGTAGTAGTTCTTGGCTACTTAATCGTTCCAGCACTCGTTCCTTGGACTCCAATCTTACCATAATGGTAATTTAGCTTAGAGTTAAAATATTCTGATTTATTGTGGGTATGGATTTTCCATACCCACTTTATCAATTACAAAAAGGAGATAATATGTCTAAAAGCGAAGAAAGAAAGCCGCTTCCAAAATACACATATGTAATTGTTGCTGTAATGGCAGTAGTATTTGTTGTGCGACTTTTCATGCCTGCAAATTTCGGCACTACTTTTGACAAGATTGGACTTGATGCAAAAGAGATTACAGTTACTGCAATTGATGATGAAAAGAGTTATGCATCCTATGGCACAAATGTAAAAAGTGATGTTGATGAATTCAGAGATTTCCTTTCAGGATGGAAACTGAGATATGCAACGCTTGCTGATACAATGAAGCTTAATGGAACTACAGGAATCACAAAGTATTCATTCCTTGTAATTTCAAATGAAGGTACATACTATTCAATGTCTATCGATACACGTGGCTATGTGCTCATAGGAACTGCAGCATACAAGATTGCAGGAGACAAGGCACAGTTCATCACTGAAATGGCCGACAGAATGAGCAAATGGACATATATTAAATAAGGAAGAAGGTAAGTAGAAATGACTTGGGGACCTCAGATGATGTGCTATATCTGTCCTGAATGTGGACAGAAATTCAAGTATGAACTTGGTTTACTCAATGAGCTTGGACCTGAATTTGGAACATGTCCAAAATGTGGTGCTGAAGGAAAGCTTGATCATGATGGACCAAGAAGAAAAGAAGACGAAGACTTCGTAGAAGTACTCGGCTAGGACTTTTGTCTGCACGCATATTTGCGTGCTTTTTTATTGTCCTAGGATAAAAGCTATAGCATTTTTGTCTGTAATGATATAGAATGAATTTGTTTCAACGGAGGTATACTTATGAAGAAAATTATTTCAGTTATTATGGTTTTTGTAATAATCCTTTCTTTTGCTGCATGTGGCGGAAGTGGAAGTGGCGGAAACGACAATGGTGGAAGCAATGCTTCTAATAACAGTTCAACTGGAGGAGCAAAGACATACAGCATGGAAAACTATATTATCATGCATAAGGCAGATGGCGGTACAAGTGAAATGGCAGATCTTTCAGTAATCGGAGATAAAGCTGAAGACTGGACGCTTTATATTGACGCAGAGTTCAAGACATTCAAGCTTACACATCTTGACAGATCACTTACTGGTACTCTTGTGGAAGATAAAACTATTGCTGAACAGGCAAAGGCTGACAAGGCATATGCTGTTTCCTTTGACAGTTTCAGTGCTGATTTCTTCCACTGCACTTTTGACAATGCAAGCCTTAAGAATCAGTATCTTCTGATAGGGGATGGAGCCCTTACATTTACTGCAGTTATAGGATATCAGTACTATGGCGGATATGATGTTACTGAAAGAAACATGCTGATTTTTAATGAATAGAAAACAGCTGGTTATCTGAAATCTAAAACACTCTTTACAGAAATGTAAAGAGTGTTTATTGTCCTGTTTATTGTGCACTGAATTTGTGTATAATGAAAGAGATGTAAGAATATGCAGATGAAAAGGAGCAGTGTGATGGATAAATATAGCTTCGCAAAATGGGACGTGGAACTGATTCAAGAACCGAGAATACTTCTTGACAAACTGAAAATATTCAATTTAAAAGGTAGAAAAATTAAAAGCATCCGCATACCAGGTTATGCATATGAACCATTTGATTCAATGCAGGATATTACTTGGACAGGCTGCTATGGTGAGTGTTCATTTAAGAAGTTTGAAGATGATTGTGAATTTAAGCGATATGTAGCAATTGATGGGTTGCTTATAATTACTTTTGAAGATGGTGACAGATTTGAGATTGAATACTCTGACGGCAGTACTCTTAAGATAGGACTTAGCAGTTTGCCAGAAAATATTGAGGACAATTTGTTTATACCAAATGCAAATATGAATATTATATTTTCAAACTGTCTTGGAGAGTGCATAACTGGTTTTGAGATTACAATGCAGAGCGAACCTGAAATGTCGTATTATTTTACTGAAAAATATGGATATGTTTTGCCAGATGGCCTGGATGCATATATCGGTGGGTTAAAATTACTTTTAACAAACAGAAAAAGCATTGTTTTTAAAAGTTCTGATGGGTATAGTGAGATATATTGTGAAGATAACGAAAAAATAGCAAAGATTGCCTGGAGCGAGCTCAAGCATGCAATCATAGAACCTAAGAAAAATGTGTTGAAATAGAAGAAAAACATCCATTTAATGCGATGGATGTTTTTTTATCTGCAACTATTTACTTAAAGACTAGAACCACTCATCATCGTCATCATCCCCAAAAAGGATGTCTGCAACTTCCATATTGTATGCATCATCTTCCGGATATTCTGAGAAGATTGGATCCCCACCTTTTTGTGTATTACTGTTATTCCTTTTTTCATCCTGCTGATTTTCACGTGCATTATATAGTGTTTCTCTGAAAACTGCAGTAAGATATTCAATTCCAGGGTCTATCTTAGTGGATGTATGTCCTCCTGCTGTACTGCGTTTTTTAGTACTTACAGTTTCTGTTCTGTTTTCTTTCTTAGGTGGACGTACAAATTCTGTTTTTGGAAGTGTACTTATGCTATATGAGATAGAGAATATTATTAACCCTGGAATCCCAAGGGTAAGAATACTTATAAAGAACCAGCCGACAGGAGACCAGTTTCTTTTTCGTGCACAATATGCTGTAATCAGTGAGAATACCCATACTACGAAAACAAAGATAAGGTACAAATTGGGTGATTTGTCTTCGTTGGGTGCTGCTACCATTGCAAAGAGTATAAACATTGGTAAAACTGCTGCTAGTCCCCAGATAAATCCCATATAGCCTTTTTTTGACATGTACAGTCCTATTAGCTCAGGAACAATAAGGACTGACAGAAGTACAAAGGCTTCCAAATCATGCTGATACAGGAAAAGAAGAACAAATGGAGAATCCAATGCACCGAAAACAGCCCATTCCCATGGGGTTCCACCTGTTTTCTTTGCAAAATAAGCAGAAACCCCTGCGCAGGCTATGACAACAGGCATAAGCATAATGCATAAAGATATGATTGTAACAGTTTTTTCTGACATGATTTTATCCCTCTTTATGGATATAGGATAGAATAATAGAGAGTGTTTTGCAATATATAAAAAACACTCTTTACGTATTGGTAAAGAGTGTCATTTTATTTAAGCAAGGGTTTTATCATAAACTGCGCGTTCACCACCAATAAATTTAGGGCGGACTCTTGCACATACAAGATGAGCATTTCCAATAGAGCTTATGCTTAAACGTACAGGAACTGCAACATCCTTAAGGTGCATACCAATAAGTGTATCACCAATATCCATTCCAGCATCTGCTTTTATATGTTCGACTGCAACAGGATTATCCATAAATCTGTATGCCATAGTTGCAAATGAACCTCCAGCCTTTGGCTGTGGTACAACATTTACTGCTTCATAATTTCTAATATCTGCTGCAGTTCTTTCGAGAATCAGTGCTCTGTTCAGATGTTCACAGCACTGCGCTGCAAGGAAAATCTTCTTTTCCTTTACTGCTCTATAGATTCCATGAAATACTTTTTCTGCAAGTTCCGGTTTTGAATTTGAACCTATCTTTGTACCGAGGATTTCAGAAGTTGAACATCCGACAACAAGGAGGTCACCTTCCTTAAGTTTTGCAGTTTCAATAAGTTCAGAGGTTGCAGTATAAGCCTGATTTTCTAATATTTCTTCTGTAATTTCATTCATTTTACTGTTCCAATCTTATGGCAGGAAAACTACTTTTCCCAGCTTACCATATCTCTTGTTATTTCCTTAAGGGAGTGTGCTCCACACATTGCCATAGCGTCAGCAAGTTCATCCTGGAGCTTCTTTGTGTAGGCTTCAATTCCATCATAATTTCCACCATAGAGTGCAACTACATATGGACGACCAATCAGAACTGCATCTGCACCTAAGGCTAAAGCACGGAATACATCAAGACCTGATCTTATTCCACCATCTATGAATATCTTCATGGAGCCTCCAACTGCTTCCTTTATTTCTTCAAGGACTGATGCAGTAGGTGCGCATCCGTCAAGAACACGTCCGCCGTGGTTTGATACAACTATACCAGCTGCTCCTGCTTCCTTTGCCTTTAAGGCACCTTTTACTGACATGATTCCTTTAATGATAAATGGTTTTCCTGCTGACTTTACAATTTCCTTCAGTTCATCAACAGTTTTTGAACCTGCTGGTGGAGTAAGTCCCTTTAAGAATGGAAGTCCTGCAGCATCGATATCCATTGCAACTGCAAGTGAACCAGTTCCCTTGATCATATCAAGCTTTTCCTTAAGGGTATTAACATCCCATGGCTTGACTGTTGGAATTCCTTTTCCGTTGGCAGCGCTTATGGCTTTAACTGCACCTTCCATAACCTTTGGGTTTACACCGTCTCCGGTAAATGCAGCAATACCTGACTTGGCACATCCTGAAACAAGGATGTCGTTATACTGAAGGTCATCATACTTATCTCCATAGTGGAGTTTCAGTGCTCCAACTGGTGCTGCAAACACTGGGAGTCTGAAAGATTCACCGAAAAGCTCAAATGCTGTATCTACTGGTATATTTTCACAGATGGTATCCATTACAAGGTTTACCTTCTGCCATTCTTCATAGTTCTTTACTGCTACTGTGCCGCTTCCTTTAGCCCCTGGTCCTGGCATTCTGTTTCCACAGGCTTTACCGTTACATACAGGGCAGGCCTTGCAGACAGGTCCCATATTTCCTCTTGCGTTTTCAAGTACTTCTTCAAATGTCATATCTGTTCTCCTGAATTTTACTTAAGATAATGTAATTATACAGCATCTCCAGTTGTGGCGCAATTGGAATGCTCCTGGAGCCAGTTTTTTAAAGGTTTAAGGCACAAAAATAACCCTTCCGACAAATATATCGAAAGGGCAGTTTTGTTTCTTAAAAGCTATTCTACGGACTTGAGGGACTCAACCATCTGAATCTTTCGGAGTGGTTTCTTTGTGAGCTGAAGTACGAAAAGGGTAAAGAGTATTGTTATTGCAAAAGCATATACAAAGCTTATAGGCCTTATTACATTTCCAAATTTTATCATTTCCATACTTATGATATTCATGATGAAGTGATGTTCAATTACTCCAAGTGGAAGTCCGAGAAGTCCTCCTATTACAGAAAGAAGCAGTATTTCTTTGAAGAGGTATGCGTTTACTTCACCATTTCTGAAACCAAGAACCTTAAGGGTTGCAATTTCTCTCATTCGTTCTGAAATGTTAACCTGAGTAAGGTTTATGAGTACAACAAGGGCTAAAGCACCTGCGGTAATTATGATGACCATAATGATATAGTCTAAGGCTTTAATCATATTGTTGAAGGTTGAAATCATTGAATTGAAGTTTCCTGTGGAACGGTATCCTTCGATTTCTGATATTTCTGAAACCATTTTTTTTCCATTTTCACTGGATACTGCAATATTATGTGGATGAACTGCTTCGCCAAATACTGATTTATAGTAGCTTTCGGAAATGAATACATAGTGCTGGAAGTAGAATTCTGCTACATCATCAACCAAAACATCCGCCTTATACCCTGATTTCGATTCAATTGTAATTGTATCGCCCTTTCTGATATTGTTGTTCTTTGCGAATTTCTCTGATATGATGACACCATTTGCACTTAGATTAATCTTTGTTCTTGTTCCTGCACGTCTCAGATTAAGAATGTTTCTTGACTGCTTTGCATCAACAACAATCGCATTAAGTGTCTTGTCATCGCTTTTTCCGTCATAGTATTTCGTTGAATATCCCATATATGGAACGGAGTAGTCAACTTCCAGGTCGTCAGTTAAAACCTCGATGAATTCATCAAGATTTCTGTCATCTTCAAGATTTACAGTATACTGATAATTGAAGATGTCTCCAAACTGGATGTTTACAATATCAGCAATGGAATTCTTTATACCCCATCCTACAACAAGTAATCCTGTACATCCTGCAACACCGATTACTGTCATAAGGAACCTTGACTTGTACCTTATGAGATTTCTTGCTGTAATCTTTCCAGTGAAAGAGAATCTGTTCCAGATGAATCTGTTCTTTTCAAGGAAAATCGGTTTAGAACTCTTTGGTGCCTTTGGTCTCATAAGCTGTGATGGTACTTCTCTTAAGGAAGCACGGACAACAATCATGCTTACTGCACTCATGAGAAGGGCAAATGACAGTATGCATACAATAAGGATCAGTGGGGAAATAACA
>JAKSSM010000010.1 GCA_024403065.1 Clostridia bacterium
CTTAAGAGAAGACTTCGGTCTTCTCTTTTTTGTTGTAAGGAATGACATTTAGGGATATAATGGAAGTGTTATGGAGGAGGGTATATTATGAAATTCTATTATGGAAATGATACCGATATGGTGTTTGCAGTATATGAAAAGGATGGAATGTTCTATCCTGTATTTGCTGAAAAGTATGGAACTGAAGGATTCAGAGCTGAAGGTCTTAAAGAAATCACAGACGCTCAGTCAGTAGAAGCGCTTGTTAAATACCTTCATCCTTATGAAGAAGGAAAGAAAAAAGTATATATGGCAGGTCCACTCTTTAATGAGGGGGACAGATATACAAACCAGGTAAATTCCGACAGACTCCGTGAACTGGGATTTACTACATTCCTTCCACAGGAAATTGTTATAAATAACGACAGCTCAGAACTTGTAAAGGCTGGATGTTTCTACATGGATCTCAGGGCTATCAAGGAATGTGACTACATGGTATGCAACTGCAATGGTATTGATATTGATTCAGGTACTGCTGCGGAAATAGGATTAGGCTATGGGCTTGGAAAGAAAATGATTGCATACAAGAGCGATGTAAGAAACTACTATAACGAGACATACAAACTGAATAACTTCGTTAGCGGTCTTGTAGACAACCATGTGTGCAGAACCCTTGATGAAGTAATTGAAGCACTGAGATAGATATGGCATATTTTGAAAAGGAAATTACAGTAAAAGAGTTCTTTGAAGAGTTTGTTGACATTCCAAAGTTCATAAAATACTGCAGGGAATGTGGAAACTATAACAATGTATGGTCATGTCCTCCATACAGTTTCGATGTGGAGGAATACTGGAAACAGTTCAGAACAGTACTTGTAATTGCAGACAGGTTTTATCCTGAAAAGGATTTGAACTATATTGATGCCTGGAAAGCACTGTTTGAAAGAAAGAAGATTCTTTTTGATTATACACTTGGTCTTGAAAAGGAGCATGAAGGTTCAGTCCTTCTTACTGCAGGGGGCTGTCACATGTGTGAAAGCTGTGCAAGGAAAGACGGACTTCCATGCAGAAATCCTGAACTCATAAGATATTCCGTTGAATCCCTTGGTGGAGACGTGGGTAAAGTAGTAAAGAATCTTTTTGATATTGATATTAAATGGGCAGCACCTGGAGAGGTCCAGGAGTATATGGTTCTCTGTGGAGGACTGTTAAAGAAATAGGGGGAAATATATGAGAGAAGCGTGGTTCAGAAAACCTGAAAACATTGTATATGTAACAGCAGAACAGTTTGCTGACAATTTCGGAAAAGAGGTAGGGATAAACAACCTCTGGGAGAAGATTGAGGAGCTCCGTGCAAATCCTACTGAAGAGGGAATAGTACTTCGTGGAAAGAACAGAGCAACAATCAGATTATTCATTCCAAACAAGGTATTCAGTGAACCTATTATTATGGGTGAGAATGTATTTGTATTCGCAGGGGAAATGTATCCGGCATACTGCGTATATGAACTTCAGGAATAGAAAGGCAGGTAGATAAAATGAGTGTATTAGGATCTTTAGCAATGGTTGTAGGATACTGGATGATTTTCACAAAGCTTGGCAGAATGGGTTGGGAATCAATTATTCCATTCTATGGCACATATGTAATCTGTGAAGAAATTTATGGAAACGGACTTGCGATTTTAGGTTATCTTGTTCCATTCTATAACATTTACTTCTATTTCAAGACAAACAACCGTCTTGCAGAGGCACTTGGACAGCCAAAGGCAATGGGCTGGGGCCTTTCATTACTTCCACCTGTATTTGCGCTTATTCTCGGTTTTTCAGATCAGATCAACAATCTTGAAAGAGATATCAAGACAGAAGTAAAGACAGGTCATGGAATGGACAGAGTAAAAGAAGCCATAAGAACAGAAAAGCCTCAAAAGAAGGCAAGTGATGAAACTGCTGACAGTATTTCAAGCAGACTTGAATCTCTCAAATCACTTAAGGAAAGCGGACTTATATCTGAAGAAGAGTATAAAGCAAGAAGAGAAGCGATTTTTGAGGGTTTTGAGAAAAACAGATAGCGTAAAGGTATTGAAATTACAGGGAAAGGGGAGTATCCTAATCCCTGTAATTATTTTTATATTTTAATGTGGAGGTTAGTTATGTCAGTATTAAGCATGTTCGCAGCACTTACTGTAGCAGTACCTGTAATCGTAGCAATCGTAGTATTCGCTGCTGATTGGATGGTATACAGAAAGATGGGTAGAGAAGGTTGGGAAAGCCTTGTACCAGTTTACAATTTATGGGCATTATGCCAGTCATTATATGGAAACGGATGGAAGTTCCTCTTCTTACTCGTTCCAATCTATAACATCTACTTTGCAGTAAAGATGCAGCTTGACCTTGCAAAGGCATTTGGCAAGAAGGTTGGATTCGGACTTGGACTTTTATTCTTACCTGAATTCTTCAAGGTTATCCTTGGATTCGGTTCAGCAAAGTTCAATGGCGAAAGCGACACAGTAGAACCAGACCTTGTATCAAAGGCAGTTGAAAGAATCATGAAGCCTGAATTAAAGGCTGGACGTGATGAAAATGCCCTTGAAAAGATTGAAAAGCTTAATGAACTCAAGAAGGCAGGCATAATCACTGAAGAAGAATGCGCTGCAAAGGTTAAGGAACTCATGAAGAGAATCTAGTGAATTCAAAAAAATATGCTGGAGTTTAATACTCCAGCATTTTTGTTTGCTTTATTCGAATCTCTTCTGTGCTTCTGCATAGCTTGCCTTGATTTCTTCCATGAATTCAGGGTTTTCAAGGATATCGAAGCATGTACCTGCGATTGTCTTTGCACCAAGACGGATGGAATCGTGAGCCATAGGCTTGTTGCCAGCTTCTGCAAATGGAGGTGTGTGTGACTTGCAAGGTGCATCTACATACTTGATTCTCAGGTTGCAGCCTGGCATATGGTACATAACTCCACCGAAGTCTGTTGAACCTGGATTTGAACGAGGTCCGTTGATATCAGGGCATCCAACTTCATGAGCGTTCTTTAAGATGATTTCATTGAGTCTTACTGTTGGAATCTTGTTTGGCCATGTAGTGTCTTCTTCGATATCATATGTAGTTTCTGTCATAAGGGCAGCACCTTCGATGATCTTTCTGAATCTTTCCTTCATGTTGTCAAGATATTTAAGAGAATCACGTGAACGTAATGTGAAACGGCCCACAGCTCTGCTTGGAACTACATTTTCTGTTTCACCTGCTTCAAGGCATGTGTAGTGAAGCTTGCAGTCTGACTTGATATGTTCACGAAGGAATTCCATGGCATTGAATGAAAGGAGAAGGGCATCAAATGCGCTTCTTCCGTTTTCAGGGAACATTGCAGCATGGGCATTCTTTCCGTGGAAGGTAACAGTAAATGTAACCTTACCCATAGCAGAAAGGTCGCATGCTGTTTCATAGGATGCGTGTACCATTAAAGCCACATCGATATCTCTGAAGCAGCCTCTGTCATACATGAAGATTTTTGCAGGAGATGTTTCTTCTGCAGGTGTTCCATATACAACGAGCTTGTATGGCTTATCCTTCATTACATTTTTGAAGGCTTCTGCGCAGAGGATGAGTGTTGGTCCCTGCATATGATGTCCGCATGCATGTCCAAGATCCTTAAGTGCGTCATATTCAACAAGGAGTCCGAAGGATGGACCGCCTTCACCATTCTGATATGTTGCTTTGAATGCAGTTTCGATATCTGCAACGGGCATTTCTACATCAAATCCGATAGCTTTAAGTCTGTCAGTCAAAGCCTTTGATGCCTTGAATTCCTGGTAGCCAAGTTCAGGATTTGCATGAATATAGTCTGAAATTTCATAATACTGAGGAGCAAGTCTTTCGACTTCTTCCATTAATGCTTTTTTCATTGAGTTCCCTCCTGTCTTTTACTTTACATATGAGTATACCACCTCATAATATTCTTCGCAAATCATATATATGATAAATAGAATGGTATACAGGTTTTTGTCGGTTATAGGCTTTTACTTGTTTGATATTTTGTTGACAAAGTCAACTGATAATGATAAAATCAGTGTGATAAAGGATTTATTATCACCGAATTTTTCTAAGGAGGAAAAAAATGAAAAACATGAAAAAAATCCTTGTTTTAGTATTAGTACTTGCCATGGTATTTTCACTCGTAGCTTGCGGTGGAAAGAAGGAAGACCCTAATGCTAACAAGACTTACAAGGATCATCTTGTAGTTGTAGGTAAGACTGAACCAGCTTCAATCGACCCACATAACGTAAACATGGTAACAGCATTCACAATTGCTTACCAGGTATTTGACCGTTTATTCACTCTTGACACTGAAGGAAACGTTCATCCACAGCTTGCTGAAAAGTGGGAATGGGTTGACGAAACAACTCTTCGTGTAAAGATCCACGAAGGAGTTAAGTTCACAAACGGAGATGACTTAACTGCTGAAGACGTTCTTTACTCACTTCAGAGAGGTTGCACAAGCTCATACTCAGCTGCAACTCTTGCACCATTTGACTCAGCTAACTCAAAGGTAGTTGACAAGTACACAATCGATATCAAGACTTTCAACCCATACCCAGGTGCATTAAACACTCTTACTCACGGTCGTGCATCAATTCTTTCAAAGAGAGCAGTTGAAGAACTTGGAGACAACTTCAACAGAACTCCAGTAGGTTCAGGTAGACTTAAGGTTATCAGCTGGAACGCTGGTGACGCTATCGAATTCGAAAGAAACGAAGACTACTGGAATAAGGACGAAATGCCTACATTCTCAAAGCTTACTATGAGATTCATCTCAGAAAACGCTTCAAGAGCTATCGAAGTTGAAACTGGCGCTGCTGACCTCGCATTAGAAGTTGCTGCTACAGACAAGGCTAGACTTGAAGACAACCCTAACGTAAAGGTATACGCTGTTGCAGGTGCTACTGTTAACCAGCTCGTACTTAACGGAGTTAAGTTCGATTACTTATCAGACGTTAGAGTAAGAAAGGCTTTACACCTTGCTATCGACGCTGAAGCTATCGCTAAGACAGCTTACGTTGTTGCAGACGTTGCTACATCACTCGTACCACCATGCTCATGGGGTTACAAGGCAATTGGACCTGAAAAGCAGAACGCAGAAGAAGCTAAGAAGCTCCTTGCTGAAGCTGGCTTCGATATGAACCAGGAATTAGTAATCAACGTTGCTAAGGGAAACGAAGTTCAGACAGCTGCTGAAATGATCGCTAACATGTGGTCAGCAATCGGCCTCAAGGCTAGAGTAGAAATCATCGAAAACGCTACTCTTACAACAAACAACTCAAAGGGAATGACTCCAATCTGTATCACTACATACACATTAGCATGTGGTCTTCCAGAATCAATGTTCCTTAACTTCGAAAAGACAACAACTTACGCTTGGGCTGCAGAAGGCGAATTCGTAGACAGACTTAAGGCTGCAAAGATCATCACTGATGACGCTGCTAGACTTCAGGCTTACGCTGACCTTCAGCAGGAAGCTTGGGACTTACACACTGTAGTTCCACTTTGCGTATCCCAGAAGGTATATGCAACAGGCGCTAACGTAACTGGTCTTGAATTATCACCTACAAACCAGCCTGACTTCTCAAAGCTTTCAGTTTTAGAATAATCTGAACGTTAGTGATACAAATTCTTCGGAATTTTTTCGGGCTCATATCTTTATGAGCCCGATATCTTTATGATTTTATAAAGTAGGAAAGGAGTATTTACTTCAGCCATGTTAAAGTACATTGGAAAAAGAATCCTTATGATGATTCCTGTTATGCTTGGTGTAGTACTCATCATTTTCTTCATGCTTTCTTTATCACCTGGAGACCCAGCAGTACAGATCCTCGGACCTGAAGCTACTCCAGAACAGTATGCAGAATTAACAGAACAGTTAGGATTAAATGACCCATTCCTTGTTAGATATTTCAACTATGTAGTTGGTATCTGCAAAGGTGACTTAGGAACATCTTACAGCACAAAACAGCCTGTAATTAACGAAATTATTGCCAGATTCCCAACAACAATCCTTCTTTCAGCATTATCATGCGTAGTAGGTGCGGTAATCGGTATTATTTTTGGTATAATATCTGCTGTAAAGCAGTACTCATTTATTGATAACCTTACACGTGTATTCGCACTGATTGGTATGTCCGTACCTTCATTCTGGTTAGGACTTATGTTTATCATACTTTTCTCAGTAAAATTACACTGGTTACCATCCTCAGGTTTCTATGGACCTAAATATTGGATTTTACCATCCGTAACAATCGGTCTTGTACAGGCATCAAACGTTGCCCGTCAGACTCGTTCCGCAATGCTTGACGTAGTAAGACAGGACTACATCAGAACAGCACGTGCAAAGGGACAGACAGAAATGAAGATTATATTTGAACATGAGCTTCCAAACGCACTTATTCCAATCGTAACAGTACTTGGTATGCAGTTTGGTAGAGGTCTTGGCGGATCCATCATTTCAGAACAGGTATTCGCTATCCCTGGTATCGGTATGCTTATGACAAATGCAATCGGAAACCTTGACTACCCAGTAGTTCAGGGAGGTGTATTAATAATTGCATTAACATTCAGTATTGTTAACCTTGTAATCGACATCTTATATGCTTTCATCGACCCTCGTATCAAGTCACTCTATGCTGGCAAGAAGAAGAAGGTTGAAAAGGCTGCTGATGTAAAAAATACAGAAGCTAAGGCAGAAGAGGAGGGAAAGAACGATGGCAAATAACAACGTTACATCTGCTCCTAAGAAGAAGAGCCACGGCGCAGAAATCTGGCACAGATTCAAAAAGAACAAACTTGCAGTTATCGGTTTAATCGTAATCACTATCATGGTTCTTGCAGCAATTCTTGCTCCATTAATCGCTCCATATGGTTTCGATGAACAGAACTATTCTGAAACATTTATCCGTTTCAGTCCTAAGCACCCACTTGGTACAGATAACCTTGGTAGAGACATCTTATCAAGACTTCTTATCGGAAGCCGTGTATCCCTTACAATCGGATTCATCGCTGTAGGTATCGGTCTTGTATTCGGAGGTCTTGTAGGTGCTATCGCTGGATACTATGGTGGAACAGTTGACGATATCTTAATGCGTATCATCGACATCATCATGGCTATTCCACAGATTATTTTCGCTATTTCCATCTGCTCAGCACTTGGACCTGGACTTGTTAATACTATGATCGCCGTAGGTATTGCAGGTGCTCCAAACTATGCGAGAATTTTAAGATCATCAATCCTTTCAGTTAAGCAGCAGGAATTCGTTGAAGCTGCAACTGCGATTGGTGCAAGCGACTTCAGAATTATTACAAAGCACATCATTCCAAACTCACTTTCTGGTTTAATCGTACAGGCTTCCATGGGTGTAGGTAGAGCTATCATTTCTGCTGCATCAATGTCATTCGTAGGCCTTGGTATTCAGCCACCTAACCCAGAATGGGGTGCTATGCTTTCATTCGGTAGAACATACTTCCGTGACTACGGATATATGATTCTCTACCCAGGTCTTTTCATTTTCATCGCTGTATTGTCCATGAACCTTATCGGTGACGGACTTCGTGACGCACTCGATCCGCGTCTTAAGAGATAGGAGGGACTAGCATGGAAAAATTATTAGAAGTAAAAGATTTAACTATTCATTATGATACAGATGCTGGCAGCGTTGAAGCTGTTAACAATGTAAGTTTTGAATTAAACAAGGGTGAAACTTTAGGTCTTGTAGGTGAAACAGGTGCTGGTAAGTCAACTGTAGCACTTGGTATCATGCAGCTCGTACCAAACCCACCTGGAGTAATCAAGAGTGGTCAGATTATCTTCGAAGGTAAGGACCTTGTTACTACAAGTGAAAAAGAAATGAGAAAGATCAGAGGAGACAAAATCTCCATGATTTTCCAGGATCCTATGACAGCACTTAACCCTGTTAAGACTGTTGAAGATCAGATCGTAGAAGTAATCAGCCTTCACCAGAACCTTTCAAAGAAGGATGCACTTGTAAAAGCATGCGAAATGCTTGAACTTGTAGGTATCAAGGCTGAAAGAATTACAGACTATCCACACCAGTTCTCAGGCGGAATGAAGCAGAGAGTAGTTATCGCTATTGCTCTTGCATGTAACCCAGCTCTCTTAATCGCTGACGAACCTACAACAGCTCTTGACGTAACAATTCAGGCTCAGGTTATCGAAATGATGGCTAAGCTTAAGAATGAACTTGGTACATCAATGATTCTTATCACACACGACTTAGGTGTTGTAGCTGAAATGTGCGATAAGGTTGCAGTAGTATATGCCGGTGAAATCGTAGAATATGGTACATTAGAAGACATCTTCGAAGATCCAAACCACCATCCATATACAGTTGGACTCTTTGGTGCTATTCCAGACCTTGACAAGGAAACTGACAGACTTTCACCTATCGATGGTCTTATGCCAGACCCAATGAACCTTCCACAGGGATGTAACTTCAGCCCTCGTTGCCCACACGCAACTGAAAAGTGCAAGACAGTTAACCCATGTGCTTGTGAAGTTGGTCCTGGACACACTATCAAGTGTCACTTATTTGCAAAGGAGGCCGAATAATGGGAAAGAAGCTTCTTGAAGTTAAGAATTTAAAGAAATATTTCAAAACTCCAAATGGTGCATTACATGCTGTAGACGACGTTACTTTCACAATTGAAGAAGGTAAGACTCTCGGTGTTGTAGGTGAATCAGGATGCGGTAAGTCCACACTTGGAAGAACAGTACTTGGACTTCTTGAATCAACTGACGGTCACATCATTTTCGATGGCGAAGACGTAACTCATGTTAACAAGGCTAAGTTCCATGAACTTCGTAGAGACATGCAGATCATCTTCCAGGACCCATATTCATCATTAAACCCAAGAATGGCAGTTGCAGATATCATTGCAGAACCACTTGAAATCTTCAACATCTGCAAGACTAAGGAAGAAAAGGAAGAAAAGGTTAAGGAACTTATGGACCTCGTAGGTCTCGACCAGAGATTCATCAACTCCTATCCACACGAACTTGACGGTGGACGTCGTCAGAGAATCGGTATCGCTCGTGCTCTTGCACTTGAACCAAGATTCATCGTTTGCGACGAACCAGTATCAGCTCTTGACGTATCCATTCAGGCTCAGATTCTGAACCTCATGCAGGATCTTCAGGAACAGAGAAACCTTTCATACATGTTCATTACTCATAACTTATCAGTAGTAAAGCACATTTCTGATGATATTATGGTAATGTACCTTGGACAGATGGTAGAACTCTGTGAAGGTAAGGAATTATTCAAGAATAACCTCCACCCTTACACAAAGGCTTTACTTTCAGCTATTCCAAAGGCATCAATCAAGTCAAAGATTGACCGTATCGTATTACGTGGAGAACTTACATCACCAATCAATCCTCATCCAGGATGCAGATTTGCACCTCGTTGCAACTATGCTGGTGATGAATGCTTCTCAGTAAACCCTACACTTGAAGAAATTCTCCCAGGTCACTTTGTATCATGCCACAAGGTTAAAGAAATCAACAATCTTTAAACTTAATATGAATTAATCGATTATGAGAGAAACGGTATTCTATGCTGTTTCTCTCTAATTGTTTGTGAAGACATATGAGAAACTATCTAGAAATGAGCAGGGCAGCCTGCCACATTGCTGATATTTTCAGCTCCAATAAGAATTTTGATAAAATCGAATATGACGATCTGTTCCGTGGAACAGACGCTGACATATATATTCCACTCTGGGCTTCAGTAATTCTGAATCCGGATGGACTTCTTTTTGATGAGACAACTTTGGAGGTTATAAAAATATACAAGGCGAACGGCTACAGCTGTATAGATATGGAGGGTAATCCAGAAGACTATATAGGTCAGTTGTTTCGCTTTGTTTCATATATGGCATCATCCCTTGTAAACCATGAGGATGATGACAGAATAAAGACTCTTGATGCCTTTTTAAAGGCATATTTAGAGCCTGTAGCGGACTTTGTGAAGGGAAAGATAAAAGAATATGGAAAGAGTGATTCAATCCTTCAAATCGCCGATTTTCTTGAAAGATTCATTGCATCCGACTATTCCTTTGGAACATATGACATGTTCCCTGAGGTACTGGAAAACGGTGCAGCAGACCCTATCCCTGTCGAAAAAGCAAGAATTGTAAAATGCGCTAACCGTAACAACTGCGGAAACCGCTGCAGTGCAGAGTGCCTGGTACAGGAAGGATGTATTCTTTCAATTGACACAAACAGCTATTTCAGGGAAACTGGTATGAGACTCTGTGTAAAGGGCCTCGCCTACAGACATACATATCTCCGTGGCACAAGACTCCGTTATCCTATGAAGAGAAGAGGAGAAAGAGGAGAAGGTAAATTCGAAAGAATCTCCTGGGAAACTGCAGTTCAGACTGTATATGAAAACTGGAAGAGATTAAGAGGCACATATGGACCTGGTTCCACATATATTCAGTATGGTTCAGGAGACATGGGTGGTATTGCCTGTGGAAAGAACTGGGTAAAGAGACTTTTAAATCAGGATGGTGGTTATCTTGACTATTATGGTACCTATTCAAGCCACTGTGCAAGTTACATATCTCCATATATCTATGGAGACAATTTCTCAGGTCACAGTACAGAAGATATTTTCAATTCAAAGCTTCTTGTACTCTGGTCACACAACCCTGCAGAAACAAACTTCGGTACTCAGTCAGCAAGAGTAATTTCTGAAGCAAAGAAGAAAGGTCTTAAGGTTATTGCAGTTGACCCTAGACTTTCTGACTCAGCAAAAGCATTCGCTGATACATGGATTGCACCACTTCCATCAACAGATGGTGCACTTGCTGATGCCATCTGCTGTGAAATATTCTCAAGAAATCTTGAAGCGAAGGAATATATAAAGAAGTACTGCGTAGGTTTTACTGAAGATACCATGCCAGAAGGTGTTCCAAAGGAACTTAACTACAGAGCATACCTTATGGGTGAAAATGATGGTATAAAGAAGGATGCAAAGTGGGCAGAAAAGATCTGTGGAGTAAAAGCAGAGCAGATTGTATATCTTGCAACAGAGATGGCCACAGCTAAACCTATGAAGCTCTGGTCAGGACTCGGATATCAGAGAACAGGTAACGGAGAACAGGCAGTAAGATCCGTTGCTGCAATTGCATGCTTAACTGGAAATGTAGGAATATTGGGTGGTGGAGCCGCTGCTGCAGGATTTGTTGCTGAAGAAAAGCGTCCTACACTTCCACTTGGAAAGAATGAGTATGGAGCAAAGATTTCATGCTTCCTCTGGACAGATGCAATCCTTCATGGACATCTGATGACAAGAGAACATGACCACATTCAGGGAAGAGAACAGCTTGCATCAGATGTAAAGATGATGTTCAACATGGCAGGAAATACTTCCATGAACCAGCATTCTGATGTAAATTCAGTAATTCCTGTTCTGAAGGATGATACAAAGTGTGAATTCATTCTTCTTACGGATGTATTCATGACTCCAACAGCAAGATATGCTGATATGATACTTCCTTCTCCAAGCTTCTTTGAAATTGAAGATATGGTAAGACCTTGGAGATCAGGTCATTTCCTTATCTACAACAATCCATGCAGAGCTCCTTTCTTTGGTATAAGGAGAGAGTATGACTGGGTTGAGGAACTTTCCAAGAAACTGGGATACTATGAAGGCTGGTCCGATGGTCATTCAAGTTATGAAGACTGGCTCAGTGACATATATTATGATATCAGGAAGGCAAATCCTGAACTTCCATCCCTTGAAGAATTCAAGGCTACAGGTGGACATCAGTATCAGGAACAGAAACTCTGTATTGCCTACAGAAAACAGATAGAAGACCCTGAACACAATCCGTTCAAGACTCCATCTGGAAAAATTGAGATTTTCTCAAAGACAATCTACGAAATGGGTGACTGGGCAGGAATTCCTCCTATTCCAGGATATACCCCATGCTGTGAAGGACCTGAAGATACGGAACTTAAGAAAAAATATCCTCTTCAGCTCATTTCATATCACAGCAAACGAACAACCCACAGTGTCCAGGATGGTGTAAAGATTCTTGAAAAAGCTGACCCACACAGACTCTGGATCAATCCTCTCGATGCAGAACAGAGAGGGATGGCGGATGGAATGAAGGTAAGACTCTTTAACGATAGAGGTGTTGCAGTAATGACATCCTTTGTAACTGAAAGAGTAAGACCTGGTGTAATTGCCATGACACAGGGTGCATGGTTTACACCTGATAAGGATGGTATCGACAGACGTGGCTGCATAAATGTTTTCACATCCACAGTGCCAACTCCATTTTCAAAAGGAAACCCTCAGCAGACAAATCTTGCTGAAGTTGAAATCTATACCGGATAAAAGGAATAAAAAATGCGTACTAACGATCTTACAGAAGGAAAGGTAACCAGCAAACTTCTTGCATTCTTCTTTCCTCTCTGTGCAGGAAACCTGTTTCAGAAACTGTATAATGCGGTTGACAGTGTAATTGTAGCAAGATGTCTTGGAAAGACTGCTCTTGCTGCAGTAGGTGGTTCATCCTACCTCATAATCACTGTTCTCTGCAATTTCTTTATTGCACTTTTCAATGGTGGTTCCGTATATATTGCTCAGCAGTTCGGTTCAAAGGACTACAAGGGACTTTCTGACACAGTAAGAAGTCTTTTCGTATTCTCATTCGTATGCGGAGCAGTATTAAGTGTAGGAGGGTATATTCTTACTCCTGAAATTCTTACATGGATGAAGACTACAGCTGATTCTTTTGATCAGTCTGTAATCTATCTCAGAATTTCATTCCTCGGTACATTCTTCCAGCTTCTCTACAATATGGGAGCAGGAGTACTTCGTGCAGTAGGAGATTCAAAGACACCATTCAGATTCCTTGTTGCAACATGTATTTTAAATACATTCCTCGACATTCTTTTCGTAGCAGTTATCGGAATGGAAGTAGATGGTGCAGCATATGCAACTGTTCTTTCACAGTGTATCTGCTGTGTAATGGTAATGAGAAAGCTCTTTGTTGAAAAGGATGCTCCATATTACCTTTCAGTAAGAAACTTAGGTGTAAATACATCATCCTTAAAGACAATATTGAACTACGGACTTCCTATGGGTGGTCAGTCCGCCTTATACAACATCACAAATGTTGCTATTCAGGTAAGTGTAAATACTCTTGGAACTACAGTTGTTGCGGCATTTGCCATCTCCAGAAAAATCGAAGGATTCTTCTGGGGCACAATGAATGCAGTAAATACTACTACAACAAACTTCGTTGGTCAGAACTTCGGAAAGAAGGACTACAGGAGAATGTACGAAGGTGTCAATAAAATGATGAGAATCTTCGTTCTTGGCACAATGGTATTTGGTGTATTCCTTGTTACATGCGGAAAGTTTATCATGCCGATCTTTGTAGGGGATGACATTGAAGTAGTTGAACAGGCTGCTGCAATCCTTAAATTCTATGGTCCACTCTACTGGATCTGGACTATAAACGAGGTGCTTATTGGAGCATGCCGTGGTGAAGGAAAGACATTTGTAACTATGGTTATTTCCATTGTTGCAATCTGTGTAATCAGACTTGGATGGGTAGCTGTAGTATTCGGAAAATACCAGACACTCACATCACTTCTTCTTGCATATCCGGTATCCTGGACAGTTGCAACAGTATCAATCATAATCTACTACATCTATCTCAGAAACAAGAGAATGAAGAATCCTGAGAGGTTGGCATAATGACAGATTTCCTTCTTCTTTCAGGAGGGAGAAGCAGTCGCTATGGAAGTGACAAGAAGCTTCTTCAGATAAATGGAGAAAACATCACAGAAATGCTTATACGAAAGGCCACAGAAAGTGGCCTTTTTGATAATATTTACATATCAGTAAGGCCGGATGATGAAAGAGAATACAAAGGGGCAATCAAAGTAAAGGACAGTGTACCTCTTGAAGGACCTCTTTCTGGAATCCTTTCAGTACTAAAGGTGTCAGATGGAAAAAGAATTGCTGTCTGGGCATGTGATATGCCAGCCTTCAGTAAAGAGTTTACGGAGAAACTCCTTTATGAATACGAGAGATTAAGCTGCAGCTCTCTTGTGCCTTCTGTTAATGGAAAACCTGAACCTCTTGCAGCAGTAATTGATACTGAAAAGGCAAGAGAATGCATGGATAGAATTATCTCATCAAATGAGAAAAGAGTAATGAAATTCCATGAAATGCTGGGATATACTGAGTATCCGGCGTCTTCCAAGGATGTATTCTTCAACATAAACTATGTTGAGGACTATATTGAATATATTGAGAAATAAAAATTTTCCGAGCCTTTTGTCCTAAGGCATATGCTATGGATACCTGGCCGGGGCCATACCGGAAACAGTATGACCTTCCGTGTTTGAAAAGGAGAATCATGAAAAAACGTTTCAGTCTGAGAGTACTTCTGTTTCTGACTCTCTCGGCGGATTTTGGCGTGCTTCTTAAAAAGGTCATTTCGCCAGTCGCAAATCTAATTACTGATTCACTCCATATTCCTGGAGGAATCGGTACCCCATTTTCCATATCTGTAGTGGCAGCAGCTTCAGTTATCGCTGGAATATTTGGTTCTGCCATGTTCATGAGCCTTATTCAGGCTGTAACAGCATTTTTCATTGGAAGTGTTGGAGCAGTCGGTGCTCTTGCTGTTATTTCGTATATGGTGCCTGGGCTTCTTATTGATATCATTATCCTCCTTTCAGGAAAAATCGGTTTATCTGACAGTGTAAAAATATACCTTTCATCAATACTGGGAAGCGTTGCTGCAGCACTTACAGCAAATATCCTTGTATTCGGACTTAGAGGTGTACCGCTTCTTCTTTACATTTCTGTTTCAGCAACAACAGGGGCCCTTTGTGCTTTCCTTATGGAGCTTGTATATGGAAAAATAAAAAAGGCAGTAAAACTGTAGGAGGTATAAAATGAGAAAAAAAGGATTAGTAATACTGATTGCTTTATTTGCTGCTACAGCACTTCTTGCAGTGTGGAATATACATATGAATAAGGCTGTGCCTGAAGACAGCATCGCTCTTATTTATAACGGCAGCACTTCGTATATAAAGGTTACGGATGTCAAAAAAGAAGATCAGTCAGTACATCTTGTGAACGGAAAAGGTGAGGAAGTTATAGTTGAAGGAAAAGGAATCGCTTTATCTGAACTTCTTGAAGGCTACACATACAGTAGTGTAAAAGTAGTAGCATCTGACGAATTTTATGCGACCGTATCAAAAGAGGAATGTGACCATGCCTACCTTATTGTAAATTCAAATAACGACTTGCAATTGGCTGTATTTGGTGATAAAAATAGTAAGAGGGCGGTTAAAAAGCCTGTAAGAATTGAACTTGAATAATATATGAGGTGATTACTATGAATATGAGACTTAACGAAGATGAAAACAAGGTAAATGAAATCAAGGCTGCATTAATCGCAAACGGCGGTTTCTGTCCTTCAAAGGGAGCTGACCATAACCCAGCTAACAAGTGTATGTGTGCTGAATTCAAGATGCAGATTGAAAACCTTAACTATGAAGGTTACTGCAGATGCGGTCTCTACTACAAGGAAAAGTAATACAGGTAAGTTTCAGGGGCACATCGATGATGTGCCCTTTTATATTACCCCTTTAAATAATTATTGAAATATGGTAGAATATCGTATTCGAAAGAGAGGAGACTCTCTTAAATTAAAAGACTGTTAGTTAGATTGTCTAATCAAAACGTTAAAGGAGCACATAAATGAAATACTATCTTTATAATCCTAAGGCACACAGTGGAGCAAAGTTTGATTTTGCTGACGACATGAATGTTGTTTATGGCATTGGCCTTAACTACCAGGAGTTTGTCGACAGCATGAATGACGATGACGAGCTTGTTCTTGTAGGAGGAGACGGTACAATCAACTACTTTGTAAACAATGTAGATGTAAAGAACATGAAGCAGAAGATCTATGTTATGGCTGGTGGTACAGGTAATGACTTTTTCTATGATATCGAAGGAACCTTCGGTAATGAAGAAGAAATAACTGACCTTCTTAAGGACCTTCCAACAGTAGAACTCAATGGCATATCAAGGAAGTTCATAAATGGTATCGGTGGAGGACTGGACGGATACTGCTGCGTTGAAGCAGACAGAATGAGAAGGGAAGACCCAAAGAAGAAGTTCAACTATACAGCTCTTGCATTAAAGGGAATACTTGGAGCATACAAGCCTGTAAAGGCAAAGGTAATTGTTGATGGAAAGGTAAGTGATTTTGACCACGTATGGATCATTCCTGTAATGAAGGGAAGATACTATGGCGGTGGTATGATAATCTCTCCTGACCAGGACAGAAGAAGTGACATGCTTTCACTTGTAGCAATCCATACAAGGTCAATCCCTGGAATTCTTGCTGCACTTCTTGCTGTTTTCAAGGGTGAACATGTCAAATACAAGAAGGTAGTTAATATTATCTACGGAAAAGAAATCGAAGTAATCTTTGACAGACCTTGCGCATGTCAGATTGATGGAGAGACAGTATATGATGTATCTTCATACAAAGTTCACATATAGAAATGTGCGTTAGGCATAAAAATGTGATATAATAGATTGTTTGATAATTTTAGGAGGTAGAAATTATGGCTAAAAGAAAATGGGGAGACAGACGTGACGGAGTCTGGCTCAGAGATGAAGATGGTATGCATACTATAATGCCATACGTTTATCCAAACAGAGCAGATAATGAAGCATTCATTCAGGAGTCAATTGACCTTGCTCCTGTTAACGCATATGTAGAAAAGAAGAATAAAGAACTCAAGGAAAAGGTTGAAAGAGGAGAACTTCCTCCTGCTGCACTGGATGATCCATACAAGATGTTCCAGATTATCCTTGCAGGTCTTATCAAGACAATGACACTTCGTCCAAAGCTTAACCGTTTCATTCAGGGAAAGAAGATTTTCCAGAGAAATGTGTTATCAGTAGGATTCACTGTAAAGAAGAAGTTTACAGATAACGCTGGCGAAGGCCTTGCATACAAGGAATTCGGACCAGAAACAACAGTCGACGATGTACACAACAAGATTGTAAAGGAAATCAACTTCTGCAAGGATGAAAATCAGGTGGACAACTCCATCGATTTCATGAACAAGTTTGCAAAGCTTCCACCATTCCTTTTAAGATTCATCTTTGTAATCATCAGAAGGCTGGACTATTTCGGAAGAGTTCCTTATGAACTCGTTAAGACTGACCCAAACTATGCATCATGTTTCCTTACTAACCTTGGATCAATCAAGTTAAAATCAGGATATCATCACCTTTCAAACTGGGGAACAACTTCATTCTTCGTAATCATTGGAGAAAAGAAGTGGAAACCCGTTTTTGACAAGGACGGAAATATGGAAATGAAGGAAATGCTTGATATCGGTCTCACTGTAGACGAAAGAATTGCTGACGGATTCTACTTCGTAAAGTCCATCAGACTCTTCAAGAAGCTTATGGCAAATCCTGAACTCCTTGAACTCCGTGCAGATGAAGAAGTAGATTATTAATCTTTAGGAGGTAAAGTTATGGGAGAACCAAGAGCCCCATGGATAAAGAACCTTGGCGGAATTCCATCAAGTATTGAATACTTTGAAGGATCCCTTTATGACAGAGTGTCAGAAATTGCCAAGTACTATCCAAACAATATTGCGTATGATTTCATCGGTGGAAAGACAAAATACAAGGATTTCATCAAGAAGGTTGATGACTGTGCAAGAGCGCTTGCTGCAATCGGTGTTAAGGAAGGAGAAAGCGTTACAATCTGTATGCCTAACTGCCCACAGGCTGTAACAATGTTCTATGCTGTAAACAAGATTGGTGCAATAGCAAACCTTGTTCATCCGCTTTCAGCTGAAAAGGAAATCGAATACTGCTTAAAGGAAGCAAAGTCCGTTGTATGTCTCACACTTGACCAGTTCTATGGAAAGTTTGAGAACATCAGAAAGGATATTACATTAAGAAGCCTTATCATGACATCCGTAAAGGATGAACTTTCAAAGGTCAAGAAGGCTGGATACTATGTTACTGAAGGAAGAAAGCTTGCAAAGGTTCCTCAGAATGCAGAAGTAATCTGGTGGGAAAAGTTCATTGCAGAAGGAAGAAGATATTTCGGACCATCCCGTGCTGCAAAGGTAGGAGATGATCCAGCTGCAATTCTCTACTCAGGTGGAACAACTGGTACAATGAAGGGAATCCTTCTTTCAAACAAGAACTTCAATGCTCTTGCTCAGCAGATTATTACTACAAACCCAATGTTCAAGCCTGGTGACAAGATGCTTGCAGTTATGCCAATCTTCCACGGATTCGGACTTGGTGTATGTATCCACTCCATGCTTGCAAACGGAGGAAGATGTCTCCTTATCCCAAGATTCAATCCAGAAAGCTATGCAAAGCTTTTAAAGAAGCATCAGCCAAATTTCATTGCTGGTGTTCCAACACTTTATGAAGCGCTTTTAAGATTAAAGACACTTGACAAGGTTGACCTTTCATTCTTAAAGGGTGTGTTCTCAGGTGGAGACTCACTTTCAATTGAATTAAAGAAGAAGCTGGACAAGTTCCTTGCTGACCACAATGCCTCAATCAAGGTAAGAGAAGGATATGGTACTACAGAATGTGTAACAGCATCATGTCTTACTCCAACACACTGGCAGAAGGAAGGTTCCATCGGATTCCCATTCCCAGACACATACTATACAATTGTAAAGCCTGGTACTACTGAAGAAGTTCCATATGGTGAAGAAGGTGAAATCTGTCTTACAGGTCCAACTCTTATGATTGAATACATCAATCATCCTGAAGAAACTGCAAATACATTAGTAAAGCATGAAGATGGAAGAGTATGGCTTCACACAGGAGACCTTGGTCTTATGGATGAAGACGGATTCATCTATTTCAGACAGAGAATCAAGAGAATGATCATCACATCAGGATACAATGTATATCCATCACAGATTGAAAACATTCTTGATGCACATGAACTTGTTCATATGAGCTGTGTAATCGGTGTACCTGATCCACTCAAGATGCAGAAGGTTATCGGATTCGTTGTACTTAATCCTAATGCTCACGTTTCTGAAGATGAAGCAAGAGAAGAAATCTTCAGATATCTTGAAAAGCATGTTGCAAAGTATGCAATGCCAAAGACTATCGAGTTCAGAAAGGAACTCCCAAAGACTCTCGTAGGAAAAGTTGCATACAGGGTACTTGAAGAAGAAGAGTTAAAGAAGTATAATAATAAGTAATATTATTTACTTTTAAGACTATTTAGAAGAGGAGTACCTTAAAGGCACTATGAGTGAAGATAACAGAAACGTAACAGAAACTGAAAATTCTGAATCAAAAAAGAGTGTAAAGGAAATGCTTGGTTCTGCTAAAGAAAAGGCTGATGCTGTAAAGGATAAAGCCAATACTGCTAAGAAGAAAGCAATCATGATTGGAAGACTCATCAAGAAGAACAGAAGAGTTCAGATCTTCCTTGTGGTTGTACTCATTCTCCTTATTGTTCTTTTATCCCTTGTAGTTAAGGGTGTGAAGACAATCAAGTATCACGGAACTGAAGAATACAAGCTTCTTTCAAAGGGATATACAGAAGATGAAGTAAAGGTTATCCTTACAATGACTGATGAACAGAAGAGGTTCCTTCTTTCTCATGAGTATAACGAGTCACTGGATGACTTTGTAAGAGCACCATATTTCATGCTTTCAAAGCTTGATTCATACCTTACATACAAGAAGGCATATCCAACTACACCATATTCAACTATAGTAGCATATGTAAATACAAACCGTGACAGAGAATTCTATGTAGATACTGTTGAAACTGATGTTTCAAAAGGTGAACTTATGATGGTAAACAAATACTATCTTCTTCCTGCAAGTTATGAACCTGCTGATCTTCAGAGTGTTCCTGCAACTTATGCATATGATGGAGTTAAACTTTCAAAAATAGCACTTGATGCATTTGTTAATTTATGTGTTGACGCAAAGAAGGCGGGATACACTATTGTAGCATCAGGAAGAAATGGCTACAGAACAAATGAAAAGCAGAGTGAACTTTGGAATGACTGGAAAGATGAAAAAGGCATTGACTATGCAGATCAGGTTGCAGCCCGTCCTGGCGCAAGTGATCATCAGACTGGATTTGCACTTAATGTAGTTGATTTTGATGATAACCTTACATCCTTTGACAAGACAGGAGCATACAAGTGGATGAAGGCTCATGCTCACGAATATGGTTTCATTCAGAGATATCCAAACGGAAAGAGTGAAATCACAGGATTTGCATTTGAACCTGGTCACTACAGATATGTAGGTGTAGAAGTAGCAACAGCAATTCACGAACTTGATATCACATTTGAAGAGTACTATGCATTCTATATCGAAGGTGCGATAAAGTAACATAAACAAAAAAATATGGAAGAGGGTTCATAAACCTCTTCCATTTTTGTTGCTCTATTTTGCTTTGAGTCTTGAAATCATGATGTTTGCAGCCTTGTAGATATCACCACATCCAAGGGTAATTACAAGGTCACCAGCTTCTATATGATCAAGGACATAGTCTGAAACCTGATAGAAGGTATCAAACCATACGGAACCTGGAATCTTTTCTGAAAGCTGTGCTGACTTGACTCCATATGTATTTACCTCTCTGGAGCCCATAATTTCAGTTAAGACGCACATATCTGGTATCTTTAATACTTCTACGAATTCATCAAATAAAATCGATGTACGGGAGAATGTGAAAGGCTGGAACACTGCCCATACTTTTCTGTATCCCATCTTCATTGCTGTTTCAAGAGTAACCTTGAGTTCAGCTGGGTGATGTGCATAGTCATCGATAAAGTCGATTCCCTTGTATGTTCCAAGGTGTTCAAATCTTCTTCCTGCACCCTTGAAGTTCTTTAATCCTTCAGCACATGATCTGAAGTTTGCACCTGAATACATGGAGGATGCAATAGCTGCAAGTGCATTAAGCACATTATGCTTTCCTGGAACGGAAAGTGTAACGTTTCCAAGCTTTGTTCCTTTATGGATTACATCGAAGTTTGCATATGCACCACCGATTTCAGTAATGTTTTCTGCATAGTAGTCATTAGTCTTTTCGAAACCGAAGGATACCATATCTTTTCCTGTAATACCTTCGATAGCCTTGAGTGTTCTTTCATCATCCCCGTTATATACAACACAGGATTTTGCAAGTTCAGCAAACTTGTGGAAGGAGAGGATAAGGTTATCTACAGTTTTGAAATATTCCATGTGGTCCTGGTCAACGTTGAGGATTACTGTAACGTTAGGGGAGAGGTGAAGGAAAGTATCAACATATTCGCATGCTTCACATACGATATGTTCACTCTGACCTACAACCCCGTAGCTGTTTGTCATTGGAAGCTTTCCGCCAATAACTGCTGATGGGTCAAGACCTGCCTGAATCATTATCTGTGTAGTCATGGATGTAGTTGTAGTCTTTCCGTGAGTTCCGCAGATACCGATGCAGTTTCCATACTGTCTTGTTATTTCTCCAAAGAGTTCGGCACGTGTGAATGTTGGAATATCTGATGAAAGTGCGGCTTCAAGTTCAGGATTTCCTCTCTGAATTGCAGCTGAATATACAATCATATCCACACCCTTGATGTTTTCTGCCTTCTGTCCCATGATTACAGGGATACCAAGGTTTCTTACTCTGTCAACGATGGAACTTTCATTGTTGTCTGAACCCTGAAGGTGATATCCTCTTGAATGGAGAATTTCAGCAAGAGGGCACATGCCTGATCCACCGATCCCTATGAAGTGAATTTTCTTTGCATTTTTTAATACAGTTGAAATATCGTTCATTTAAATTTCCTCTACAAGTAGTTTTATAAGTTTTTCAAAATCTCTTGACACACGGTTTGCAACTTCGATTACTTCTTCTCCTGAGAGCTTTTCATCTGTTACACCAGTACACATATTTGTGATACATGAGATACCGCATACCTTCATGCCCATGTGTGCACCTGCTATTGCTTCAACACCGCTGGACATTCCTGCACAGTCAGCGCCAAGAGTTCTGAGTGCCACGATTTCTGATGCAGTTTCAAACTGTGGACCTGTAAGCTGAACGAAGACACCTTCGTTTACATCTATTCCTTCACGGGATGCAATTGCCTTTACCTTTTCACGGAGTTCCTTTGTATAAAGGTCGGACATATCTACAAATCTTGGGCCAAGTTCATCAATGTTCTGACCGATAAGAGGGGATGGAACAAAGAAGCTGATGCAGTCACGTGATACCATGAAGGAACCTACCTTGTAGTTCTTGTTGATTGCGCCTACTGCATTTGTGATGATTGCAGTTTTTGCTCCAAGCATCTTCAGAAGTCTTAATGGCATTACAACATCGCTCATTGGATATCCTTCATAGTAGTGAAGACGACCCTTCATGCATGCTACCTTTTTTCCACCAAGCATTCCGAAGATGAACTGTCCTACATGACCTGGTGCTGTTGAGCATGGGAAACCTGGAAGGTCTGAATAGTTTACTGTCTTTACAACTTCAATATTGTCTGCAAAATTTCCAAGACCTGAACCTAAAGTGATTGCAATTTCAGGTTCGAAGTCAGTTATTTCTCTAATGAGATCCCTGTAGTGTACAAGGCGTTCATATATTGGATTTGCGCTCATTAAATGCCTCCTCTAGATAAAATTAGTCACGCATCTCTTTTCTTCCTTCTTGGGAAGACCATATTCCTTCTTTCCGAGTTCGATACTTCTCATAAGGAATACCATATTTCTTGCTAGTGTTCTCATGGTCTGCTTGCCTTCTTCATCCATATCAGCTTCTCCAGGTGTTCTTCCATGGATGCTGTTCCAGTACTGTGATGATGCTACTGGCATACCTGAGATTGTGAAGTACTTGTTGAGTTCATCAAATGTTGCTGAACAGCCACCACGTCTTGCACATGCCACTGATGCACCAACCTTCATTGTTGGATCATAGTTCATGCTGTAGAAAAGTCTGTCAAGAAGTGCAATAAGTGTTGCATTTGCTGATGCATAGTATACAGGACTTGCAACTACAAGTCCATCGGAATTCTTAAGTTTAAGGGATACTTCGTTAACTGCATCATCAAAAACACATTTTCCAAGTTCTCCGCACTTTCCGCATGCGATACATCCTCTTATATCCATCTGTCCTACCTGGACTTCTTCAAATTCTACGCCTTCTTCAAGAAGAACCTTTTCAAATTCTCTTAATGCTACAGCTGTGTTGCCATTTTTTCTTGGACTTCCGTTTAAAAGCAGTACCTTCATCCTATTTTACCCTGATTTCCTTGATTCTCTGTTCAACTAAAGGTCTGTCTGACCAGTTTCTTCTTACGCTTACGATTTCGTCAGCTGTTTCCATTCCTTCAGTTACCTTACCGAAGGATGCATACTGTCCGTCAAGATGAGGAGCATCTGCTACCATAATGAAGAACTGTGAACCAGCGGAGTTTGGATTCTGAGCTCTTGCCATGGATAATACTCCACGAGTGTGCTTGAGATCGTTCTTGAATCCGTTCATGGCAAATTCACCATAGATCTGATATCCAGGACCACCCATACCTGTTCCATCAGGACATCCTCCCTGAATCATAAATCCAGGAATAACTCTGTGGAAAATGAGTCCGTCATAGAATCCTTCATTTGCAAGTTTTTCAAAATTTTCAACTGTCTTTGGTGCTACGTCTTCGTAGAGTTCACCTGACATCTTCATTCCGTTTTCCATTTCAATTACGAATGTTTTCATTTCTGTTCCTCCTATAAATTCTTTCCGAAATTGTATGCCTTTTTATAGTTCGCTTCTGTTTTCTGATCCCAGCCTGAGAATCTCAGAATTCCCATGTTCTCAAGGCCTGAGTACCCAACAATATCCATATACTGGGTTACTGCTGCATCAAAGGCCATACTGGATTCCGCTGACATTATAAGGGCGTATTTCTTTGCCTTGAATGGTTTTCTTTTTGGGTAGAATCTTGTAATTACTGACTGGAGCTGACCTGTAATACTCCAGAAGTAGATAGGGGAGGCAAGAACCACCATTTCTGCTTCATTGAGTTCAGTATTTACTATATCCATATCGTCTCTCTGGATACATCTGTAGTTTCCTTCATTTCTGCAGTACTTGCAGCCGAGACATCCATGGATATCCAT
>JAKSSM010000100.1 GCA_024403065.1 Clostridia bacterium
TACTTTGTCGATATCGAGAATAATTCCGCCACGGAGGTTCATTGCCTCGTAGTTTAAAACTATGTAAAGAACACCGGTCAGCCCCATTACCATGGAGATGACAGCGGTGATCTTTTCCCATAATTTTTTCTTGTCGTTAAGTAAATCTGATAAGAAACAAACTGCGAGAACAAATGCGAGATGGACTCCCTTCTGTGCGTTTCCAGGTAATACACCAAAGTATGATGTATAAAGGTGGAAACAGATGAAGCACACTGCAATTGCTGAAAATACAACATTCAGTGCCTTCTTAGGTAAAGAAGTTCTTTCTTCCATTGTTTCTCCTGACTATATATTACTTGTTCCAGCCACAGATTTCGTTATCCTGCCATTTTCTCTTGATGCTTAAGATTTCTCTTGCTTCAGCAGCAGTAGCGATTTCTCTTCCTGCTAACTTAGCCATTGCTACAGCCTGCTGAACTAACTGTTCGTTAGTAGCAAGAACACCCTTGTAGAGGTTAACGTTGTCTTCAAGACCTACTCTTAAGCCGTCGCATCCAGCAGCAAGACCTGCTAACATACATGGCATGTGTGACTTACCGATACCAGTGATTGACCAAGTAGCTCCTTCTGGAAGGTGGCTTACGAGGTAAGCGATGTTTTCAACTGTACCGTCCATACCACCAGGAACGCCTAATACTAACTGGAAGTGAAGAGGATCCTTTAAGAAGCCCTTCTTGTAGTAGTACTTAACGTTGCCGAGCATACCAGCGTCGAAGATTTCGAGTTCTGGCTTAACGTCGATTTCCTGAGTTAATGTTCCAAGTCTTTCAAGGAACTGTGGAGTGTTAAGGAAGATATAGCTGTTAGCCCAGTTTAATGTACCTGGGTCATATGATGTCATTTCTGGTAAAAGAATTGGAAGGTGAGCAACTCTTAAATCTTCTGAGAACTTTGTACCTGATGAAGTGATGTTGATGATAGCGTCTAAACCTTCATCGAGTAATGCCTGTTCGATTGTACGAACTACCTGGCACATTCTTTCAGTTTCCATTGTGTTCTTTCCTTCTTCATCACGAGCGTGAATGTGAAGAATTGATGCACCAGCCTTTACAGCCTTTACAGCGTCAGATGCAAGTTCTTCTGGTGTTAATGGAAGATATGGGCTCTGCTTTCTAGTTGTACCACCGCCTACGAGACAGCAAGTGATCATTACTTTGTTACTTTTCATTTCTTATTTCTCCTTTTAGGTAAAAAATAGTGTGTAGTTTTGGTATACCACTAATTGTTAAAAAATTGATAATATAATTTTACTCCCTATTCTGCCATAAGTAAATACGCATATACAATATACTTGGTATACCATTTTTGACCAGTCTGCTATACTTCTACGCTATATATTTATATATATGTAGATTTTTTAACGATTAAGATGTTGCACATTGGAATTCCAAGTGGTAAAATTAACGTATAAGATCGTAGAATTGGTATACCTATAATCTTAAACTCATTATCATAAAAAAGAAAGGACGAGATATATGAGAGAAGTATATGTAGTAGACGCTGTTCGTACTCCTGTTGGTAAGATCGGCGGTTCACTCAAAGATGTAGAAGCTCATGATTTAGGAGCACACGTATGTAAAGCCCTTATGGAAAGAACTGGTCTTTCAAAGGACATCGTTGAAGAAGTTGTTTTCGCACAGGTTAAGCAGAACGCTATCGCTTCAAACATGGCACGTGTAGTATCACTCGCTGCAGGTTTCAGGGAAGAAATTCCATCATATACACTTATGATGCAGTGCGGTTCATCAATTCAGTCAGTTATCTGCGCTGCTAACGACATCCGTATCGGTGACTATGATGTAGTAGTTGCTGGTGGTGTTGAATCATTAAGTAAGACTCACTTCGAACTCTGGAATGCACGTTACGGTTATGGTACTGGTAACAACGTATTCTATGACCCAATCATCGAAGGTGCAAGACGTGCACAGCCACAGAACATGTATGGTGCATTCGGTATGGGAGACACTGCTGAAAACGTAGCAGACAAGTACAATATCACAAGAGAAGAAATGGACGAATTCGCATTAGCAAGCCAGAACAAGGCAATCGCTGCAATCAAGGCTGGCGTATTCAAGGACGAAATCGCTCCAGTTGTAATTCCACAGAGAAAGAAAGATCCAATCATTTTCGATACAGACGAACAGCCAAGAGAATCAACTCTCGAAGGACTTCAGAAGTTAAAGCCAGTATTCCGTACAGATGGACAGGGCAAGGTAACTGCCGGTAACTCATGCGGAAGATCAGACGCAGCTGCTGCAGTTCTCCTTATGAGTGGAGAAATGGTTGAAAAGCTTGGCGTAAAGCCAATCTGCAAGCTTGTTACTCAGGCTACAGTTGGTGTTGACCCTAAGCTCATGGGTATCGGCCCAGTTACAGCTGTACAGAAAGTATTAGCTAAAGCAAACCTTACAATCGACGACATTGGTATGATCGAACTTAACGAAGCATTCGCTGCTCAGTCAGTTGCAGTAGTTAAGGAACTCGGCGCAGACTTCAGCAAGGTAAACGTAAGCGGTGGTGCTATTGCTATGGGACACCCACTCGGTGCTACAGGTGCAAGAATTATTACTACACTCGTTCACGGTATGAAGAGAACAAACACTAAGTATGGTATCGCTACACTCTGCATGGGTGGCGGCCAGGGTGGTGCTATCCTCTTCGAACTCTGCTAGGAGGTCGGCCCTAAATGGAAAGAATCAAAAATGCTGAACTTTTAAAGAAGGTTACTACTCCTGAAGCTGCTGCATCATGCATCAAGAACGGCATGACAGTTGCAGTAAGCGGATTCACAGTAGTAGGCTACCCAAAGGTAATTCCTGCAGAACTTGCTAAAAGAGCTGATAACGGCGAAGACCTTAAGATCACTTTAATCACTGGAGGAAACGTAGGTGACGAAGGAGACGGAGTTCTCTCCCGTTCACATGTTCTTGCAAGACGTTACGGTTTCCAGAACAACAAGGACTTACGTACTCAGATTAACTCCAACGAAGTAAAGTTCGTTGATACACACGTAGGTGGTGTTCCTCACCTTATCAAGAATGGTTTCCTTGGAAAGCTTGATGTAGGTATCATCGAAATCGCTGGTACTACTGAAGACGGAAAGCTCATTCCTTGCTTCTCAGCAGGTATTACAAACGTAATTGCAAAGTATGCAGAAAAGATTATCCTTGAAGTTAACGAAACAGTTCCTCTCGCAGTAGAAGGAATGCATGACTTCATCGATATCGATCGTGCACCAAATGCTCAGCCTATTTTAATCAGCAGCCCTGTATCACGTGTAGGAAGCCCATACGTAACAGTAGACTTCGACAAGGTTGTTGGTATCGTATATTCAGACAAGCGTGACACAAACAAAGACCTTGCTCCTGCCAATGAAGAACAGACTAAGATTGCAGAACTCTTAATCGACTTCTTAAAGGATGAAATGAAGGCTGGAAGATTATCCACTCCACTTCCTCCAATGCAGTCAGGTGTAGGCGGAGTTGCAAACGCAGTACTTACATGTCTTGCTGAATCAGATCTTACAGATCTTTCAGTATATACAGAAGTAATGCAGGATGCAGTTATCGCTCTTATTGACTCAGGTAAGGTTACTGAAGCATGTGGTACAGCCCTTACAATTTCACCAAGCAAGCTTGATGACTTCTACAACAATATTGATTTCTATAAGGAAAAGATCGTATTACGTCCACAGGAAATCAGTAACTCAGCAGAAGTAATCAGAAGACTCGGCGTAATTGCAATGAATACAGCAATCGAAGTTGACCTTGCAGGTAATGTAAACTCAACTCACACAAACGGTGTAAACCTTATGAATGGTATCGGTGGTTCATCTGACTATGCAAAGAATGCAGGACTCTGTGTATTCACAACTCCATCCACAGCAAAGAACGGAACAATTTCATGTATCGTTCCTCACTGCGGACACGTTGACCACACAGAACATGACACACAGATCATCATTACAGAATATGGTCTTGCTGACTTAAGAGGTCTTACAGCTTATGAAAGAGCAGAACTTTTAATTGAAAAGTGCGCTCATCCTAAGTTCAGACCAATGCTTAGAGAATATATCGAAAACGCTAAGAAGAACGCAACAGGATTCCACGATATTCTGTAAGAGGTAGAAAAATGCAGAATTCATACGATAACTCACGCTATTACGAGGCAGTAATCGTAGGAATAGAAAATATGATTACGAATGGCGAACTAAAGCCAGGAGATAAACTTCCATCTGAAAGAAAACTGGCAGAGCAGTTCAATGTAAGCCGTGTACCAGTAAGAGAAGCCTTAAAGATTCTCGAATACAATGGTGTAATTGACTGCAGCCAGGGCAGTGGAACATATATCTCCAAGAAGAAGGAAGAAAAGGTCAATCTTCTTGACCTCCCTGCCCCTTCAAAGGAGCTCATATATAACTTCTTAAGCCTTCGTATTGCATTAGAGTCATATGCTGCATATGAAGCAGCAAAAAACAGAACGGATGATGATATTACTGAAATGCAGAATACCATCCTTCATATCCGTGAACTGAGAAAAAAAGATGATCTGACACTGGAAGAGATGCAGTCATTAAGAAACCAGTCACAGTACTTCCATCAGTGCATTGTCAATGCGTCACACAACAGCATTCTCATTGCAATCTATGAAAGTCTTGGTGGTATGCTTAAACTTTCAAGGGAATATACGATTAACACATCGTCATACAATTCCCTCCTGGCTCACGAAGCAATCCTTGCAAAAATTATTGCAAAGGATACAAATGGAGCACAGGAAGCAATGGCAGGACATCTTGCCGATGTCAAATACAACTTTTCTAAACTTGAACTATAAAATATTTATTCATTTATACAAAGGAGAATAAAAAAATGGATTACGCAAAAGAAGCACTCATCAAACACGCTGAATGGAAAGGAAAATTCAGAATCGTTGGAAACGCTCCACTCAACACACCAGACGAACTTGCAGTAGCTTACACTCCAGGTGTAGCAGCTCCATGTCTTGAAATCCAGAAGGATGTTGAAAAGAGCTATGACTTAACAGGAAGAGGAAACTTATGTGCTGTTATCACTGACGGTACTGCAGTTTTAGGACTCGGTGACATCGGTCCAGAAGCAGGTATGCCAGTAATGGAAGGTAAGTGTGCACTCTTCAACCGTTTCGGTGGAGTTAACGCATTCCCTCTCTGCATCAAGTCAAAGGACGTTGATGAAATCGTAAACACTGTATACCTCATCTCAGGTTCATTCGGTGGAGTTAACCTTGAAGATATCTCAGCTCCAAGATGTTTCGAAATCGAAAGAAAGTTAAAGGAAAAGTGTGACATTCCTATTTTCCACGACGACCAGCACGGTACAGCAATCATCACTCTTGCTGCTATGATCAATGGTCTTAAGGTAGTTGGAAAGAAGAAGGAAGAAGTTAAGGTTGTTATTTCAGGTGCTGGTGCAGCTGCTATCTCAATCGCTAAGCTTCTCTTAACAGCTGGATTCAAGACAATCATCCTCTGCGACAGAACTGGTGCTATCTACAAGGGAAGAGAAAACCTTAACTGGATCAAGGAAGAAATGGCTGAAGAAACTAACCTTAACTGCGAAAAGGGCAAGCTTAAGGACGTTCTCGTAGGCGCTGACATCTTTATCGGAGTTTCAGGACCTAACGCTATCACAACTGAAGACGTTAAGACAATGGCTAAGGACGCAATCGTTTGCGCTTGCGCTAACCCAGTTCCAGAAATCTATCCAGAAGACGCTCTTAAGGGTGGTGCTAAGATTATCGCTACTGGTAGATCAGACTTCCCTAACCAGATCAACAACTCACTTGTATTCCCTGGCTTATTCAGAGGTACATTCGATGTAAGAGCAAAGGAAATCAACGACGAAATGAAGCTCGCTGCTGCTCAGGCTCTTGCTGATCTTGTAGCTCCAGAAGAACTCTGCGCTGAATACATCCTTCCAAAGGCTCTTGATGAAAGAGTTCCAAAGGCTGTTGCTAAGGCTGTAGCTGAAACTGCTAGAAAGACAGGAGTTGCTAGACTCTAATTCAGTAAAAAACAGATAAAAAGATACAAGAAAAAATCGGGTTGAAAAACCCGATTTT
>JAKSSM010000101.1 GCA_024403065.1 Clostridia bacterium
GATTATAGGTACAATAGCCTTTGCAGTGTCTGGAGCAGTTTTAGGAATTGAAAAAAAGATGGATATCCTTGGTGTAGTAGTTCTTGGTGAAGTAACATCAATCGGAGGCGGAATCATTCGTGACCTTCTTCTCGGAAACACTCCACCAAATGCATTCACTCATCCAATCTATGCAACAGTTGCACTTTTTGTCTCCCTCATCATGTTCATTCCAAAGGTAAGAAATACCTTTGTTGGAAAGAGTGAGACCTTCGACAAGATCATGCTCATTATGGACTCCATTGGTCTTGGTGTATTCACTGTTGTAGGAATCCACGTTGCAAACGGTTTTGACAGCAACGGTTTCCTTGCTGTATTCGTAGGTGTACTTACAGGTGTAGGTGGCGGCCTCACAAGAGATGTTATAAGTGACAGCATGCCATACATCTTCACAAAGCATTTCTACTGTTCAGCATCCATCATCGGTGCACTTGTAACAGTTTCAGTAAACACAATATATAACGAAACTGCAGGAATGATTGTAGGAACTGTACTCATATTCGTACTCAGAATTCTTGCTGCACACTTCAGATGGAAGCTTCCAAGAGCATAAGTTTTAAAGGCTGCATAGTGCAGCCTTTTTCTTTTGCAAACGGGCTGTATATGTGGTAAAATATATTGTTAAATATCGAAAGGAAGTATTTAAAATGGATAAAAGATTTAAACTTGCAATCGCATGTCTTCTCCTTGTTGTTTCTGCCCTCTTCTTCTGCATGGTAGCAGTAGTAGATGTACAGGCAATCGGACCAAACAACACAGAAGTAGGACTTGCAGGACTCAATAAAATGGTATTTGATAAACTTGGAACAAACTTCACTGTCTACAAGATTACTGAATATGCAGGATACCTTGCACTCCTTACATGCCCATGCTTTGCACTTCTTGGACTTCTTCAGCTCATAAAGAGAAAGAGTTTAAGAAAGGTTGATGGACAGATCTATCTTGTAGCATGTCTTTATGTTGTTGTTGGAATGATATACGTATTCTTCGAAAAGATCGTTGTAAACTACAGACCGGTAATCGTTCCAGGGGAAACAGAACTTGAAGCATCATTCCCATCATCACATACACTTATGGCACTCACTGTCCTTGTAAGTGCTGTAATCCTCTTAAAGGACTATATCAAGAGCAAACCAGTTAGGCTCATTCTTTCAGTTGGTCTTTCAGGACTTGCCGCTGTAATTGTAATCGGAAGACTCATCTCAGGCGTTCACTGGATTACTGATATCATCGCATCAGTTCTCTTCAGTGTTACACTCCTTGCTTTCTTCTCCTATGCAGTAACAGCTGTAAGAGAAGGAAAAACTGAAGTACCTGACTACCCTGCTCTTCCAGAAAACTAGTATGAGACTTTTCATTTCCATAAATCTTGACGAGGAAACAAAAAAGAAAATACTTGAAGTTCAGGATAGACTTAAAAGTTTTGGCCGTGGCAATTTTACAAAAGAGGATAACCTTCATTTAACCTTAAGCTTTCTTGGTGAAGTTGATGTAAATGATCTTCCAAAGGTAAAAAGAGCAATGGAGAGAGTGTCATTCCCCAAGCTTCATTTAAGATTCGGAAAGACAGGATGTTTCAGAAGAGACTCAGAACTCTGGTGGATTGGAATAGATGACAACAGAGCCTTGAATACTCTTCAGAAAAAACTCACAGAAGAACTTGTAAAAGAAGGTTTAAAACCAGACAGAAAGAGATTCGTACCACATATTACCCTTTCCCGTGAAATGCATACAGGTTTAAAGGAAGGACTTTCATTCAAGCCTTTCACCTATGAGGCATCATCCATCAGTCTTATGCTTTCATCCAGGGAAAACGGAAGACTTACATATACATCACTTTATGAAAAGAAAGGAGCCATCAATGATTGATTTTGGCGCAATTGGAAAAATAAAGCAGAACTGGGCAGTTTTCAACAGAAACCACCCAAAGGTTCAGGACTTCATAAGTGGAGTCGGTTCCAAAGGATTTGAAGAAGGTCAGGAAGTTGCAATCGCAATCCGTTATCCTGACGGAACAGAATTCAAGACAGGAATCCGTGTTCAGAAGGACGATCTTGACTTCCTTGAAACAATCAAAAAGCTTGGAAAATCAATGAAATAGAATGCATGGCAGGTATACTTTATACCTGCTTTTTTCTTTTAAATAAATATCAAATATGTAGATAAAAAATATGGTTTTTGATATAATAGTAAGTTGGTGAATAATGTACTTTTATTCACCAGCAAAACAATAAAGGAAGTATATCTATATGCAGAATATGACAACGGGGAATATTCAGAAACTGATTCTTAAGTTTGCTATTCCCCTCTTTGTGAGTCAGCTTTTTCAGCAGCTCTACAGTACAGTTGACTCCATAATTGTTGGACAGTTTCTTGGTCGTAATGCCCTTGCAGCTGTAAGTTCATCAGGACCCCTTGTATACCTCATTGTAAGTTTCTTTGATGGAGCATCAATGGGTGCAGGAATCCTCATTGGAAAATCCTTTGGTGCAGGAGATGACAAAGCAGTAAAACGCGCAGTTCACACTCAGATTGTGCTGTCCCTCTGTGCAGGTCTTGCTATTACAGCCTTCGGAAGCATTTTCACACCTGCCCTTTTAAGACTTATTAAAGTAGATCCTGTTCTTCTTCCAGAAGCAATACAGTACTTCAAAGTATTCTTTATGGGTTCAATATCCCTCACAATGTATAACTGCTTCAGAAGTATTATGACTTCAGTTGGAGACAGCAAGAGACCACTCTACTATCTCATAATCTCATCATGTATCAATGTATGCCTGGACTATCTCTTTGTAGGCGTCATTGGACTTGGTGTATGGTCAGCAGCACTTGCTACAATTCTTGCTCAGTCCACAAGTGCAATTCTCTGCCTTATCTACCTTGCAAAGCCTGGTAAGGTAATATCCGTTTCCGCAAGAGACCTTGGGCTCTACAAAGATGAAGTAAGACTCATTTTAAAATATGGTCTTCCAGCAGGCGTTCAGAACTCAGTTATAGGGCTCGCAAATGTAATTGTGCAGGCGCAGATCAACTCATTCGGTGCCATCGCCACATCAACTCATGGAATCTACGGAAGAATTGAAGGCTTCGTATTCATTCCTATCATGAGTTTCAACATGTCAATTACGACATTCATAAGCCAGAACCTGGGTGCAAAGAAGTACGACAGAGCAAAACAGGGTGCAAGATTCGGAATCTTCTCAGCAGTAATACTTGCAGAAGTACTTGGGCTTCTATACTACGTATTCAACCAGCAGCTCTTTGGTCTTTTCATCAGCAATGACCCTGATGTATTTGCCCTTGGTATGACTCAGGTACATACAATAGTTCCATTCTATTGTCTCCTTGCCTTCTCCCACAGTATCGCAGCAGTATGCCGTGGTTCGGGAAAAGCAATAGTACCTATGGGTGTAATGCTTGGAACATGGTGTGTAATAAGAATCGCATATATTCTTTCAGTAATGCACTTCTTTGGCGAAATTATCTATGTATACTGGGCATATCCACTTACATGGTTCTTAAGCAGTGTAATATACCTGATTTACTACGTAAAATCCGACTGGGTACATGGTTTTGAAAATGAACGAAGACGCTAGATACAATCTACTGGAAAAGCTAAAAGAAAAGGCAGACCCTACTTACAGGAACTTCAACTTTTCCCTTATCCCTAACATCAGCCCTGATACGGGTATAGGTGTAAGAACTCCTGATTTAAGGGCAATTGCAAAAGAGTTTATGAAAGAGGATCCGGAAGGTGCTGATCTTTTTCTTTCTTCCCTTCCCCACAGGTATTTTGAAGAGAATCTCATTCACGGATTTCTCATTCAGAATATGAAGGACAGAGCCCGTGTCATAGCTCTTCTTGAAGAGTTTGTCCCATATATCGACAACTGGGCCGTATGCGATACCATAAGTCCTAAAATATTCAGGAAGAATCCGCTGGAGAAAGAAATAATCTACAGATGGATTGATTCAGGAAAGACATATCACATTCGTTTTGCAGTACTGCAGCTTATGCAGTGCTACCTTGAAAATGATACCTTCAGTCCTGAATACCTTGAAAAGGTTGCAGAAATTAAGAGCACTGAATACTACGTCAATATGATGAGAGCCTGGTTTTTCCAGGTAGCACTATATAAGCAGTATGACAGCGCAATCCGCTACATCGAAGAAAAGAGACTTGATGTATGGACCCACAACAAGGCAATCCAGAAGTCAGTTGAAAGCTTCAGACTATCAGACGAAAAGAAAGCATATCTCAAGTCATTAAGGAGAAAAAATGAAAAACGCTAAAAATACACTACTTGAATATCTCGATAAATCCCCTTGCTCATTCCTTGCCGTAAAGACAGTAAGAACGCATCTTGATGAACAGGGTTTTACATATCTTAAGGAAGGTGACAACTGGAATCTTGAAATGGGTGGAAAGTACTACACTGTAAGAAACGGTTCAAGCCTCATTGCATTCACCCTTCCAGAAGAAATGAAGGACTATCATTTCCAGATTGTATCAGCTCATACTGACTCCCCTACATACAAGGTAAAGGATGAAGCTGAGCTTAACGGTCCTGGAGAATACCTTAAACTCAACACTGAAGGCTATGGCGGAATGATTGATTCCACATGGCTCGACAGACCTTTAACTGTCGCTGGTCGTGTTCTTGTAAGAGAAAACGGTAAGGCAGTATCAAAACTCGTATTTATCGATAAGGACATCCTTATCATTCCAAATATGCCAATTCACTTCAACCGTGAAGTAAACAACGGCTACAAATTCAACCGTCAGGTTGATCTGATCCCAATGTTTTCAGCAGGAAAACTCCCAAAAGGATCATTCACAAAGATGCTTGCAGATGAGATTGGAACTGATGCCGAAAACATCATTTCAAAGGAAATCTTCCTTGTAAATCGTGAAAAGGCAAAACTCTGGGGCTTAAATGATGAATTCATTTCATCAGGAAGACTTGATGACCTTGAAGCAGTGTTCACATCCCTTCTCGGATTTACTTCTGCAAAGAAAAATGGTGCAGTAAATATCTTCGCAGCATTTGACAACGAAGAAGTAGGTTCAAACACAAAACAGGGTGCCATGTCCACACTTTTAAAGAGTGTAGTTGAAAGAATCAACTGTTCCCTCGGAAAAGACAAATGTGACCTCTACAGTGCAACTGCAAAGTCCTTTATGATTAGCTTCGACAATGCTCATGCTGTACATCCAAATCATCCTGAAAAGTATGATGAAAAGAACAGATGCTACATGAATCATGGTATTGTAATCAAGGAAAACGCAAATCAGAAATATACCACAGATGCATTTTCATCAGCACTCTTCAAGGAACTCTGTAAGGCTTCAGATGTACCTTTCCAGGTATTCACAAACCGTTCCGATATTCAGGGAGGTTCAACTCTTGGAAACATTTCCAATGTTGAAGTGAGCCTTCATGCAGTAGATATCGGTTTACCACAGCTTGCAATGCACTCATCCTATGAGACTGCAGGTGCAGATGATATCTGTTATGCGGTAAAGGCTATCTGTGAATTCTATTCAAGAGACATCTTAATTTCTGAAGCAGAAAGTTTTGAAATCTAGGAGAATAAAAATGAAAGCAACAGTACTTGTTGACAACATCTCAAACTGTGAACTGGAGTCCGAATGGGGACTTTCAGTATATATCGAGGATAAGGAAAGAAACATCCTTGTTGATTTCGGTGCATCAGATATGTTTATACGAAATGCAGAAAAGCTGGGAAAGGATCTTAAGAAAATTGACTATTCCTTCCTCTCCCACGGTCACTATGACCACGGAAACGGTATACCTGCCTTTCTCAAAATAAACGACAGGGCAAAGGTATATATGTCATCTACAGTAGAAGAAAACTGCTATGGATATGATGACGATGGAAATATCATCTATGAAGGAATTCCAGAAGGAACCCTTGGTGGTTTTTCTGAAAGAATCGTAAAGGTAAAAGGTCTTAATGAAATTGCAGAAGGCCTCTATACCCTT
>JAKSSM010000102.1 GCA_024403065.1 Clostridia bacterium
CATTCTTAAGTGAAACAGTGTCACCTTCCATTACACCACTCAGTGTGAAATAGTCAGACTGACTGTTACCTATCACAGCAAGAACAGATGAAGGAACATCAGTATTTCCGTCATATACCTTTGAAAGTCCCTTTCCTTCTGGAATGGTTGAAGGAACCATAAAGATGCTCTTTTCTGATACTCTGAATGCACCTGAAACTTCAGATGATTCTACCTTGTAGTTTTCTGTACTTAAACCACTGCAGTCAGCAATAACCTCATACGTTCCTGCGTCAAGCTTAAGGTCACTGAAGAGGATTTCTGAAAGGCTGGAAAGATCTGAAAGTTTCTTTCCAACTTCTGGGAATGTATATGAAACTGTATGTTCCTTACCATTACCAGTGATATTGAACTTTACAGTTCCCTTTACTGTTACATCGGAAACTTTATCTTCACCCTGAAGTCCTGACTCATACTTGAGTGATACAGAAACATTATCACCGTATGTAATGTCAGAAAATGCTCCAGGAGCAACAGTAATACTGTTTTCAGTAATGGATGCAGATGATGTGATATGCTGTGAAGATTCATTATCACCAGTAAGTACTGCATAGTTTACTGCTTTCTTTCCATTTGAATCAGTTAAGGCATCAGCAGCAATTTCAACATATACCGTCTTTCCTTTTCCTGTTTCCTTATCTTCAAATCTTGCACTTACCTTTGAACTGTCAAGAAATACCATGTCGTTTCCAACAAGTGTATCAAAGGTAGCCTTTGTTACATCAATTGCTGTAACACTGTCTGTTCCGTCATATACCTTGTCAGATACAAGAATATTTCCAATCTTAAGATATACCGGAAGTATTTCAAGGCTTCCGCCTGTTACATCAAGGCTTATGCTGTCAGTTACATTTGTTCCATTTGCATCATATACTCTGATACCGCTTAAGCTGTATGGATATATTCCTGCATCAGTGAATCCCTTAATATCCGGTCTTGCTTCACCTGATACCAGAGGAGATGCAGTAAATGTAAGGCTGTAGTTCTTACCTGCATATTCAAATTCTGAACCACTCTTTATACTTGAGTCTTCAACTCCATCCAGTGTAAGGACAGCGCTTTCAACTGTGTGGATATTTCCATCATATGTTACAGAAACTGTACCAAGAGAAAGTCCCATATGAAGCTTATCGATGGAGAATAATACGCTGCTGTTAAGAAGTGTATAGTCTCTTGCATCAATGTTCTGATTTTCTGATACAAGATAAGCCTGTGCAACATAGTTTTCGCCTGCATAGCGCTGTGCACCTTCTGTTTCAAGCTTAAGTCCTTCTGGAATGTCCTTTACTTCACCATGTGGAAGTCTCACTTCTGTATTGAATACATATGTGAAATGATTTCCGGAAACTGTTGCATTGTCTCCTTCTTCTACACTCCACTCTACCTTAAGCTCCTTCTTTGAAATGCTTCCTGAAAGTCCTATTGTGAACATCTCATCGAAGTAATAGTTTGTGTTTTCTTTATCAGTATCAGCTGCGTAAACAAGCTTTACATTGGAGAGTGTAACTGAACCTGCATCATTTGAATGAGCACTGTTGAATTCAGCATCAAATGAAGCAGTGAAGTCGTCACTGCTGTCTCCATCAGCAAGACCTGAAATGATATAGTACTTCTTTCCGTCACTTCCAAATGAGAGACGGTACATATCTGATGTATTGTCCTTAAGTGTTCCAAGGACATCTGTTTCATTATCAAATACCTTGTTGAAGGCATCTCCCTGATTAAGTGTGAGACGCTTCTTTTCGATTGTAACTGTCTCATGACCAGTTACCATGTTATATGCATAGGCAATTTCTTCATTTGGTACTACTGCATAGTAGATGTCATAGGATGAAACTTCACCTGATGAAATCTTTACATCTTTCTTGAGGATTTCTTCAGTTGAAAGTCCTTCCATGTTTTCAGTGTCAATTGGAGATTCACTGTAGTATACAGTGTAATCACTTTCAGTAAGGTTCTTGAGGTTCTCATAAGAACTGTCAAGAGCAACCTTTATACTATGATATTTTCCGTCATATGTTCCAGTATATGACTCTGCCTTTCCAATAAGGTCAGCCTTTACAACCTCAAGTGCTGCAGTCTTTGACTGAAGAGTTCTTGTTCTTCCGTTATCCGTTCTTTCGATTTCTACAATACACTTGTAGTAGTACTTTCCTGGTGCAAGGCCCTGTGGGATCTTGAGACTTGATGCCTGTGAAAGTACAGTAGTGTCTTTAATTTCGCCATCTTCTGATGCTGCATACCACTTGTAGCTCTTAACCTTTACTGTACTTTCTGTTCCTTCTGGAAGGATAACTGTTGCACTGATGTTTCCAGCTTCAGCTGATGTATAGCCGAAAGTGAGAGTGTTTTCATTTGGTGAAAGAGTTACTCTTACATCCTGTGGAAGGTCAAGTGGAGTAAAGACAGAAACAAGTTCTGTATCATCATATACTCTTAAACTGTATGTGCTTCCAGTTGAAAGTGGAGTTACATCTACCCATGATTCCATGAGTTTTCCACCTTCACTGATAACGTCAGTTTTGCTGAACCATCCGTTGAATGTATATCCAGGTACAGCACCTGAAGAAAGTACTGCATTTTCGCCATAGGAGAACAGTCCGTTTTCTCCACCAGATACATTTATAGCTGCAGTTACAGTTCCACTGTCTGTTGAAACTGCATCTGCTGTCACATTGAGATTATGAAGTCTTACATAGTAGTATGTAAGCTTCATGCCATATTCTGCAGAAACCTTTTCTGTTTCTGAAGAGATACCCTTAAGAGTATCAACTACCATTGAATCAAGTTCTGCATATGAAAGATCAAGTACTTCATCAGAAAGTACGATTTCACTTTCTACTTCTTCTATTAAATAGTATGCTACGGCAAATGGATCTGCAGCATCTGCAGTTATTACATCGTCCTCTTCAGTATCAGGAAGATAGAAGTATTCTCTTCCATTGTCATTTACTGAAACAAACTGAACGAGGTCTGAAAGGTAGTATGCCTTTCCGCTCTTTACTGTATTTCCAACCTTGATATCTGCATCTTCAATTGCCATAGCTGATACTGTAAGCACTTCAAGAACCATATCTTCAAGGTTTTCACTTCCTTCTGTTCTAATGAAGTGCATTACAGGAATATCCACGTCAGTATTTATCCAGAGTGCTGTTACTGTTGTATCCATCTTTGGCATTGCAAATACTGTTCCTGCTTCTGTCTTATCAGTTGCAACAGGAATTGCAGTTCCAGTGCCTGAAGTAAACTTCCAGCCACCGAATTCATAGCCTGGTCTTTCAGGATCAGCAAATGTTACTGATTCGCCATGGACCTTTACGGATGATGTAATATCAGTTTCGTTTGCATCATCTTTTGTAAGGGTATATTTTACTCTTTCATAGTATGCCTTTAAGGATACCGGTGACACTTCAATATATCCGTTAAGTCTGTTTAACGGATTCTTTTCCGAGAAGAGATAGTAGTCCTTTCCATACTTTGTATAATCCATTTCGATTTCAGCATATGTGAATGTTTCATATGCCTCATCAACAAGTACCACTTCACCATTCATAAGGTAAACAGTTCTTACAGGTGTAACTGTTACTGTGAAAATACCGTTGTCAGAAATGCTGTAGGATGGAAGGTTCTCTTCCTCTTTTGTAAGGGTTACAGTATTTCCGTTTACTGAAGCAGTTATTCCGTCTTCAGTAACAGTAACTGCATCGATTGTAATATATCCACCCTGAGGGATTTCATAGTGTGCATACTTGTGATATGTAAGGGTATCTCTTGTATATCTTCCATATACTGTGATACTGGACTGAACATCAGTTTTCTCTGTAAGTGGAGATGTAAAGGAACCATCGTTATAGAAGTTGAGGTTATATCCGGTTTTCACTTCATTGGATGAAATTACATATTCACATGTATCTTCAAGCACGTTAAGGTCATGAAGTGAGAGGTTGTCTCCTTCATAGATTTTGTGACCGCTGCAGAGGTTTCCAAGAATACTGTGATAGAGTCTGTATTCATGGCGTTCTCTGAAATTGAATGTGAATGTGCCGTCACTTAAATAGTCCTGGCCGTCGATACGGTTTCTGATACCGCTTGCACTCTTGTTGTACAGTACTATCTTTCTGTCGTTATTTCCGTTATATGTATTCTCATAATCCTTCATAAGGATATATGGGATGGAGTTATCGAGATTTACTCCATATCTTGAACCTGCATAAAGGTCTTCAAATCCGCTCTTTACGATGTAGATGACCTTATCGGTATCATTTGTATTTACGAAATATCTGTATGAATCTGAATTATCCTGCTCACTAAGTTCAGTCAACTCTTCCCAGCCCTCTTCAGTCTTCACATCACCATATGTAAATGATCCGTTTCTGTAGAGATATTCAAGACCAGGGTACTCTTCAAAATCAGTTACTGAAGAACTGAATGATGCGTTGAATATTCTTCTCTTGTTTACGATTCTGAATCTGTAGTCGGACTCTACTCCATTAAATGAATATCTGTATGTTACAGGTACAGTTGAACCTTCAAACTGAGTGTACTGAACATTAAGTCCGAACTGAATGTCAGAAACAGGAATATATCTTACATAGGCATTAACTGTATGATGTCCGAAGAGTACTCTGTAGCTTCCATTCGTCTTATACACATTGTCTGTAAGGGATGCTACTGTACTGAACTGATACTGAGGCCATGCTTCAGTATTGATGTCATAGTATGATGAATAGGATACAACACAGTTGTTGTCCTTGTATGTTTTACCGTTTACAGTTTCATCTTCACTATCGAAATAGAGGAGTGGGTCAAAAGCATCAATAAGAGTTCCCCACTTACCTGAAAGCGTTACAATTCTGAATGCATTTTCAGGACGTGTGCTGTCAGTATTGTAGTAATAGTAGATGTTAGCCTGGTATGTCTTTCTTTCAAAGTATGCATCAAGTGTAAGGCTTCCATCAGCAGTTACTGTTCCTGATGTTGACTCCTTAAGTTCATAATATTCAAAGCCTTCGATTAAAGATGAAAGCTGCGAAGTATATGCATTGTAGTGGTCAGATGAAGTGTTTTCACCATCTATTACAGATACCATATATCCAACAGGAGCAAAGTATGTAAGCTTTGCATTCTTTACAAATGTTCCGTCTGCTTTTTCGAAATATACATTAAGGTAATATTCCTTTTCCACATCAGAAATGTACTCTCTGTTTACAGTTACATCACCGTTTGGCATAAGAACAGGGCATGAACCAGTACTGTAGTCTATGTAGTTTGCAAGGATAAATCCTGTGAGATCCACATCCTCATTCTTTACAGTTTCATCAGGAGACACACAATATGTGGAGTCACCATCAAGCACTCCGTTTTCATAGTATCCTGCAATCTTTTCTGCAAGAGATGCAACATTTTCACCATACTTTACATTCCAGTATGCTTCATAGATAACATTTTCGTTACCTTCACTGTTTTTAAGAATATTAAGTGAAATTCTGTATGTGTTTCTTGTATAGAAGTATGAAACACTGAGTCTTCCATCAGTTCCTGAAACAAGAGTTCCTTTTGCTGATGCCGTTCCATCTTCCTTTTTCATGGAAACTCCATCAGTTTCAGCTGCAACTGAATCTACAGTGAATCCGTCTATATCCTTTACATATTCAGAGTTTTCATCTGCAGCAAATGTGATTTCTGTTCCAGTTTTGTCTGTTCTTGTAATCTTTTCGTTAAGGGAATATGTACCATCAAGATTTTCTGTGAAATACAGGATGTCATATTCTGTATCAAGGGCAACGAAAGAACCCTTTGCAGTAATATCCATACCAGGCATAGCTGATGGTCTTTCACCGATACCTGCATATTTCCAGCCTGCAAAGCTGTATCCTGCTTTTACCGGTTTTGCTGCTTCATCATCTGATGATACTGCATCGCCATAGAGATAGGATTCCTTATACTGAAGCTTTACTGTTTCTCCATC
>JAKSSM010000103.1 GCA_024403065.1 Clostridia bacterium
AGAAAAACTTGGTATTCCAGACAGGAAATCAGTTGGTGTATATATAGGGATTCCATTCTGTCCAACAAGATGTTCCTACTGCAGTTTTACATCCAATCAGAAGCCTGATTCTGAGATTTTAAGGTATCTTGAAGCCTTAAAGAAGGAAATTACTTTTGTAGGTAAAAACATCGCTCAAAAAGGTCTTTTTATTGAATCTGTGTATATTGGTGGTGGTACACCAACCACTTTAAATGAAGAAGAACTTAAGGATCTTCTTTCACATATATTCACAAGCTTCGATCTATCCGAATGCCAGGAATTCACTGTTGAAGCTGGAAGACCGGATACAATTACAAAAGGTAAACTTGATATAATCAAATCTTTTGGAATAAAAAGAATCAGTATCAATCCTCAGACAATGAAGGATGATACTCTTAAACTTATAGGCAGAAATCATACATCGGAGGAAATTCTTAAAGCATTTTCATATGCTAAAGAAGCAGGAATTGAAATTATAAACTGTGATCTTATCACTGGTCTTCCTGAAGAAACTCTTGATGATTTCAAGAATACACTTGATAAGGTATTTGAACTTGACCCTATGAATATCACTGTCCATACTCTTGCCATAAAGCGTGCATCACGCCTTATAGAAGAGGATAGAGACTATTCATACAGAGAAGGTCAGAAGGTTAAGGATATGCTAGAGTTCGGAAATGAGGAGCTCAGAAAGCATGGCTTTAGACCATACTATCTTTACAGACAGAAACATATGACAGGTTCCTTTGAAAATGTCGGCTGGTGTAAAGAAGACACACTTTCCATATACAATATCCGAATTATGGAAGAAAGACAGCATATACTTGCACTTGGTGCAGGTGGCATTTCAAAAATCTATTTTCCAGATGAAAACAGACTTGAAAGAGTACCGAATGTTTCAAACTATGAGGTATATATTGATAGACTTGATGAAATGCTTAAGAGAAAACAGGACAACTTTTTTGATTTACTAAAATAGAGGAGATATTATGTTAACGGTTATTCCTAAAGGAACCAAAGATGTTTTGCCGGCTGATTCATACAAATGGCAGTTCATTGAAAAGAAATTCAGAAATATGTGTGACAGATATGGTTTCAAAGAAATCAGAACACCAAATTTCGAACATACTGAACTTTTCTTAAGAGGTATTGGGGACACAACAGACGTTGTACAGAAGGAAATGTACACTTTCAAGGATCATGGTGACAGGTCCATCACATTAAAGCCAGAAGGAACAGCAGGTGTAGTTAGAGCATTTGTAGAAAACAATATCTATGCAGAAGTTCAGCCAACAAAGATTGCATATGATACATGCTGCTACAGATACGAAAAACCACAGGCAGGAAGATTAAGAGAATTCCATCAGTTCGGTTGTGAAGAGTTTGGAACTCCGAATATGCTTGCTGATGCTGAAATCATTTCACTTGCATATGATTTCTTTAATGAACTCGGAATTAATGACCTTAAGCTTGAAATCAATTCTGTAGGATGTCCTGTATGCAGAAAGAATCATAGAGAGGCACTCAGAAACTATCTTCTCCCAAGATATGATGAACTCTGCGATACATGTAAGGGAAGATTTGACAAGAACCCTATGAGAATTCTTGACTGCAAATCACCTAAGGATCAGGAAATTGTTAAAGGTGCTCCAATGATGCTTGATTATCTCTGTGATGACTGCAAGGCAGCATTTGAAGACCTTAAATCCAATCTTGATGCTATGGGAATCTCATATACAGTTAATCCAATGATTGTCAGAGGACTTGACTACTATACAAAGACTGCATTTGAATTTATTACAAACAGACTCGGTGCACAGTCAGCTGTATGTGCAGGTGGAAGATATGACAATCTTGTTGAAGAAATAGGTGGTCCTAAGACTCCAGGAGTTGGTTTTGGACTTGGCAAGGAAAGACTTCTTCTCCTTATGGAAGCATATGGAATTGAAATTCCTAAACCAAATACAACAGACCTCTTCATTGCAACAATGGGTGAAAAGGCAAAGTTAAGAGGACTTGCTCTTAAACATACTTTAATCAAGGAAGGTTTATCTGTTCAGATGGACAACCTTCAGAGAAACTTTAAGGGCCAGTTTAAACTTGCAGACAAGGTTAAGGCAAAATATACAGCAGTTATTGGTGACAACGAACTTGAAAAGGGAGTTGTAAGCCTTAAAAATATGGAAACTGGAGAGCAGACTGAAGTCGCTTTCGAAAATATCGTTAAGGAGATAATGTAAGATGAGCGAAATATTAAGACGTACATCAATGTGTGGCGATCTGAGAATTTCAGACGTTAATAAAGAAGTTACATTAAATGGATGGGTTGCAAAGCAGAGAAACCTTGGTTCCCTTATTTTCATTGATTTAAGAGACAAGACAGGTATCTGTCAGGTTGTATTTGATGATAATACACCAAAGGAACTTTTCGAACTTGCTGCTAAATTAAGAACAGAATATACAGTTGGAATCAAGGGTGTTGTTAGAGAAAGAAGCTCAAAGAACACTGATATTCCTACAGGTGAAGTTGAAATCGTTGCTAACAAGCTTGTCCTTTATTCAGAAGCTGAAACTCCACCTATCTACATCAAGGATGATGACAATGTAGATGAAATGTTAAGATTAAAGTACAGATATCTTGACTTAAGAAAGACTAAGATGCAGAGAAACCTTACATTCAGACATAAGGTTACTACTCTTACAAGAAACTACTTTGACTCATGTGGATTCACTGAAGTTGAAACTCCAATTCTTATCAGTTCAACACCAGAAGGTGCAAGAGACTATCTTGTTCCATCCCGTGTTCACAAGGGAGAATTCTATGCTCTTCCACAGAGCCCACAGCTTTTCAAGCAGCTTTTAATGATTGGTGGTACTGACAGATATATGCAGATTGCAAAGTGTTTCAGAGATGAAGACTTACGTGCTGACAGACAGCCTGAATTTACTCAGATTGACCTTGAAATGTCATTCGTAAATCAGGATATGGTAATTGAAATTCTTGAAGGATATTTGAAGAAACTCTTTAATGACCTTATGGGAATTCAGATTCAGACTCCAATCATGAGAATGACTTGGGATGAAGCTATGGAAAGATATGGTTCAGACAAGCCAGACTTAAGATTCGGTTTTGAACTCAAGAAGCTTAATGATACTGTAAAGAACTGCAATTTCAAGGTATTTACTGACTGTCTCGCAAATAAAGGAGATGTAAGAGGTATCTGTGTAACTGGTGGTTCTGATTTCTTCAGCAGAAAAGATATCGATAAATTAACTGAAATGACAAGAGACTATGGCGCAAAGGGTCTTGTATGGATCAGATTCAATGCTGATGGCGTTACATCATCAGTTAACAAGTTCTTTACTCAGGAAGAATTATGCGAAATCGGTAAGGTATTCGATGCAAAGACAGGGGATATCGTATTTATCGTTTCCGATAAGGCAAAGGTTACATATGACAGCCTTGGATTCTTAAGAAGAGAATGCGCTAAGAGAATGGGTCTTTTAAACGATAAGGAATACAAGCTTTTATGGGTTGTTGACTTCCCAATGTTTGAAGAAAGTGAAGAAGATGGTTCACTTAAGGCAATGCACCATCCATTCACATGTCCAAAACTTGACCAGCTCAATTTACTTGATGTAGATCCACTTCTTGTAAGAGCTGATGCATATGATATCGTATTAAATGGTGTTGAACTTGGTGGTGGTTCAGTTCGTATCCACGACAAGAACATCCAGGCTAAGATGTTTGAAATCCTTGGACTTACAAAGGAACAGTGCGAAGAAAGATTCGGATTCCTTATTGAAGCCTTAAAGTATGGTACACCTCCACATGCAGGTCTTGCTCTTGGTCTTGACAGACTTGTAATGCTTCTTCTTGGAGAACCAACAATCAAGGAAGTTATTGCATTCCCTAAGAACCAGAATGCTGAATGTCTTGTTTCATGTGCTCCATCTGTTGTTGAAACAGTTCAGCTTGATGAACTTGGCATCAAAGTAAAATAGAATGAAAAAAATAGGAATATATGGTGGAAGTTTTGACCCTGTACATAAGGGACATGTGAATCTTGCAAACTGTGCACTGTCAGAACTTTCCCTTGAAAAAGTGATTATAATGCCATCATATATTCAGCCTTTCAAAAGAGATAACAGGTTTACTGCTCCTTCTGACAGGGTGAATATGCTGAAACTGTCCTTCGATAATCCCAAAATTGAGATTTCAACCTATGAAATTGATAAAGAGGATATATCATATACCTTTGATACAATGTCTTATCTTAAAGGACAGTACGGCGACAGTGAACTTGTTTTTATTGTTGGTACTGACTCATATCTTGGTATAGAAGGCTGGTACAAGGGACTGGATCTTCTTCAGAATTTCAGTTTTGCAGTTGCTACAAGACCAGGATACGAAGCTGACCTTGAAGAAAAGGCAAAGTATTACAGCGACGAATATGACACTGTAACATATATTCTTCATAACACAGTTCTTGCAGTTTCATCATCAGAAATCAGAAAAAATGTGGCTGATGGCAAAAATATATCAGAACTTGTAAATGAAAAGGTAGAGGAATACATCAGAATTGAAGGATTATACAGAAACTAAAGAAAGAATAACTGAATACATCACTGCAAATCTGAAAGAAAAAAGACTTAAACATGTCTTTGGAGTAAGAGATACAGCTCTGAATCTATGCAGGCTGTATGGAGGTGATATGGAAAAAGCCGAATTATGTGCCTTATTCCATGATATGTATAAATATCTTTCGGTTGACCAGGTTAATTATTATGTAAACTTGTATAATCTTGACGAAAAATACTTGAATAATCCCAATCTGGCTCACTCAAAACTTGCAGCAGTTGCAATGAGAAGGGATTATGGAATAGAAGATGAAGATATGTTAAATGCAGTAGCATATCATACAACTGGAAGAGCGTGTATGTCTGTACTTGAAAAGATTATCGCTTTATCTGACTTTATTGAGCCAAACAGATCATTTCCTGAAGTTTACAGAACAAGAGAACTTGCAGAAGAAGATCTGGACCGTGCATGTCTATATATGTACGAAAAAACAATTGAATTTTTAAACTACAGGATAGCTAATGGTGAAGATATCACCATTGACAATGATACAATAGAAGCAAAGGAGTACTTATGGAAAACATTGAATATGCAAAAATAGCTGCAAAAGTCCTATCAGACAAAAAAGCAAATGATATCAAACTTGTTGATATCCGTGAAAAGGCATCTTTTGCTGACTATCTAATTATTGCTACAGGTCAGTCAGAAAGACAGGTTAATGGTTTTTCAGACTACATTGAAGATGAACTTGCAAAATATGAACAGTTTGTAAAGTCTATTGAAGGTAAAACTACTTCTGAATGGATTCTTATGGACTTTGGTGATATCATTATCAACCTTTTCACACCACAGGCAAGAGACAAATATAACCTTGAAAAAGTCTGGGGAGATTGCCCAGTTGAAGAAATAGAATAGTAACAGAGGAAAATAAAATGGAAGAAAGATACGATTTTAAACAGATTGAAAAAAAATGGCAGAAGGTTTGGGCTGATAACAATACATTTAAAGTAACTGAAGACTCAGATAAGAAAAAATACTATTGTCTTGAAATGTTCCCATACCCATCAGGAAAGCTTCACATGGGTCATGTAAGAAACTACTCAATCGGAGACGTAGTTGCTAGATTCAAGAAAATGGATGGATTCAATGTACTTCATCCAATTGGATTTGACTCATTTGGTCTTCCTGCTGAAAATGCAGCTATCAAACATCAGATTCATCCAAGTACATGGACATGGTCAAACATTCATGAAATGGAAGAACAGTTAAAGGAACTTGGACTTTCATATGACTGGGATAGAGAAGTATGTACATGCCACGAAGACTACTATAAGTGGATGCAGTGGATCTTCATTCAGTTCTATAACAAGGGACTCGCATACAAGA
>JAKSSM010000104.1 GCA_024403065.1 Clostridia bacterium
ATTTCATCGATTCCGGCAAGTCCAAGATTAGTTCTGTAAGGCTCACCATCCTTAAAAAGAATGAGGTATGGAATGCTCATTACACGGTATTTTCTTGCAAGAGCCATTTCCTCTTCAACGTTTACTTTTCCAACCTTGATATCAGGATTTCTTTCTGCTATTTCTGAAATTATCGGAGACAGCCTTCTGCAGGGACTGCACCATGAAGCCCAGAAATCAACAAGCACATATCCTTTATACTGAAGCACCTCTTCTGTGAAACTGCTTTCAGTAAGTATTACTTCTTTCATATACTGTCCTTTCTATTTATGTATAAAGAATTTCTTGTTGAGATATACCTTAAGTGGCTTGTATATTCCTGCAACAATCAAAAACATTCCAAAGATGAAAAATACACTGAAAGAGTAAAGTGACCATGTGAACATCTGTGTTCCGAAGGTCATTGTCTGGAACAGTTCAACAAGAACTGTTGCAAATCCCATGAATATTACAGCTCCACCTGCAATATATAATCTTCCACGTCTTACATATCTTCCAAGTGTAATTACTGTTACCATTTCAACTGCAGTAATGAGAATAATAGGAAGTGCAAAGGTAAAGAACCAGTGTCCGTTAACCTTCCAGTTTATATATCCCACATAAAGTGCAATTGCAAGAAAATTAACCGGTGTGAATATAACCGGATTAGGCTTTCTGAACCAGAGGGGAAGAATCATCATCACATAGAAAAGCATAACTCCGAATATTGCATATCCACCCCAGCTCAGGTTTCCGTAAAGGTTCATACATACAACAAAAAGAACCGTTACAGTAATTACTGAAAGGAATGTGAAAAGAATTGCAAGAGGCATATTTGTTTCCACTGGTTTTTTCGGCATTTTATCCGGATATTTTCCTTCTATTGCTACCCCATCAGGATTCCATACTGGAGTTCCGCAAAGAGGACATGACTCAATTCCATCCTGAAGTTTTACTCCACATTTTACACAATACATTATTACCTCCTGTTGGTTTCAATACTTACTGGTATTCCCAGTTCTACAAGGGATGTAAAGAATCTTCTTTCAAGTTCAGATTCCTTTATGCTTCTTATCATGTTTATGCATGTAGTGTTTCCAACTGTTGCAATAGAGCAGTTGTTCGGATATGTTCTCTGAACACCGATTATGAACTCCATTCTTTCCACATGCTTTTCAACACTTTCAGGTATTTCAACTTTTCCAAGATTTGATATGTTGATACATGCATGCTTTTCTCCATGGCTTGCATAAACCATATCCATAACAAGGTTCTTTAATGGAAGTGGTGCAAGAGAGACAAGAAGATTCTGCTGTGGAAGAACATTTGATGCAATTGCGCTTGCCATATTCTGTCTTGAAATCTTTAATGCCATCTGACTTGTAACAGACTTCGTGAGCTCTTCAAGAGTATACTCACCCTTTTTTGGATCTATTCCCACATTCTCTGCAAGAACGAAGTTTCTTAATGTTCTTGATGGGAAGAGTTTTCTCAAATTGATTGCAATTGACACAACAACAGGTCTTCTTCTCTTCTTTGGAACCTCTTCTTCCTGAATTGGAATGATTGCTCTTATCATTAAAGCTGTAAGAAATGCTGTTACTGTACAGTCATATTCCTTTGCCTTCTTTCTTAAAATATCACTGTCTACTACACCGGTAGTAAGCGTTAAGAACCCGTCTTCCTTAAGAGGTGTTCCATGAAGACGGTATGCAACCTTTTCATTTCTTTTATTTGCATATCCGTTTGTATGCTTGAAAAAGCTGTCTTCCAACTCATAGTTCTTTGGTCTTTCAGATGGGTTAAGGACATATGCAGTGTACTCTATTTCTTCACCATATTTGAGCCTAACATACTCTGCTGTAAGGGATCTTACATATATGCTTGCTCCCTCACCATCTGTAATTGAGTGGAAGAATTCAACTGCAATTCTCTTCTGATGGTAGAACACACGAAGTGCACATCTTTTTACTTCCTTTGAACTCATATGAGTAAGGGGATATGCATAGTCTTCCTTTACTTCAACATCAACCCTGGCCTCTTCAAGATAGTTCCAGAAGAAACCATGACGGAGCGCAACGTAAAAGGAAGGGAATCTCTTTTTAAGATTTCCTACTGCGGTCATTAGAATTTCAGGGTCAACATCTTCAGTAAGTGTTACTGAAATTCTGTACACGTTTATCCAGTTGTTTCTTTTGATTGCAGGGAAAATCAGTCCTGCAGTATCAAGTTTAAACCACTTGGTATTCATATTTCAAAAAGTTCCTTTAGAATTCTCTTTCCTGTTTCCGTTCTGAAAAGTGAAGAATCACTTCTGATTTTTTCTTTTTCCCATGAATTCTCAATGGCATTTGCAATATAGTCAGCTTCAAGGAGAATCTGAAAATCAGGTCCATCTGAAAACTCAGGTGAATGATGATGGCCTGTAATATATGCTATTCTTTCAATATCATTTTCACTTAAAGGTGTATTATTAAGAAATTCTCTTGAAAGGATCTCTCCTTCCTTTTCCTGATATGAAGGAAGTGTGCTTCCATATTTGACCCTGCATAAAGGGCATGCAATATCATGGACAAGTGCTGATATTTCGAGAATCTCAAGAGTTTTCCCATCCAGCTTTTCAAGAGTACCTATAAGGTGGGAAAAGGAGTGGACTCTAAGAAAATGATCTATATCATGCATATTCCTGTCTGAATATGCAATCATCTTTTCTTTTATTTCTTCCACTCTCATTATTTTTCAATATCTCCCTTCCAGTCAAGTATTCCTCCAAACTCGATAATATCTGTGTATCCCATATCATAGAGTTTTTCTGATGCCTGTTTTGAGCGGTTTCCGCTTCTGCAGTAAACATAGATTACTGCATTCTTATCTGTAAGAATCTTTTCCGCTTCTTCACCAATTACCTCGTTTGGGATGTTTACTGCACCAGGTATATGACCTTCCCTGAATTCATCATCACGTCTTACATCAAGGATTATATATTCTCCACCAGTTTTAAATATTTCTTCTGCTTCACTCATGGTGATTCTTTTATATGTCATTTCTGGAGTATCCATTACAGGCTCTTCTTTCCCACATGAGAAAAAAGAAAACATAAGGACCAGCACTACGAATGCTACAGCTGTTCTTCTATTCATTTTTCATCTCCGTATCAAGAATTCTCTTAAGAGTCTTTAGAAATACTGTAATGCATAGGATGGCTGATAAAGCATCACTTATTGGCTCTGCAAGGTAGAGTCCTGTAACACTTCCCATTACTTCAGGAAGTATAAGGGCAAGTGGAGTAAGAAGGATTACCTTTCTGAAAAGAGCAAAGAAAAGTGCATTCTTTGCCTGACCCAAAGCCATAAATGATGGCTGGCATCCTGTCTGAAGTCCAAAGACTGTCATGCCTGCAAGATATATTGGAAGTACCTTTATGCATATGGCAATAAGGTCCTGATTATTTGTAAAAAGTCCTGCTATCTTTCCTGGAAGAAGGATTGCAGTTGTTGCCATTATGAGAGATGCTGAAAATGATATTGCAATAAGTCTTAAACATGCAGTTTTTACTCTATCAGGCTTTCCTGCACCATAGTTGTAGCTTATAATCGGCTGAACCCCCTGAGTAAAGCCGTTAATTGGTGTAAATATCATCTGGCACACGCTGTTTAAAATTGTAATGGAACCAACATAAAGGTCATTTCCGTAAAGAAGTGCTCCACGGTTGAATACTACAGTAATAAGGGATTCTGTAGCTGACATTATGAATGGTGATATGCCAAGAGATGCGATTTTTCCGATAATCTTAAAGTCCGGTGCCATAAGCTTAGCCTTGATTCTTAAGGTAGCCTTGTCTGACACAAGATAGAAGAATGCAATTGCTGCACTTACTGCCTGTGAGAATACTGTCGCATATGCTGCACCCCTTATTCCAAGGTGAAGAGCAAAGATCATTATCGGGTCAAGCGCTATATTTATAACTGCACCAAGGAGTGCTGAAAGCATGGTAACTTTCGCTTTACCCTGAGCATTCAGAAATGGGATAAGTCCCATTGAAAGCATGGTAAATACCGTTCCAAGAAGATAGATATTAAGGTAGCTTTCTGAGAACGGATATGTACTGTCACTGGCACCAAAGGCATAAAGGAATGGCTTCTTTATGATATAGAAAAGCGCAGTAAGAGTTACTGAAAAGAAAAGAAGCATGGTAAGACCATTTGCAAGAATCTTTTCAGCTGTATGTCTCTCTCCTTTTCCAAGAGAAATAGCTGCAAGAGGTGCTCCTCCTGCACCAACAAAGTTGCTGCAGGCAATGATTAAAGTAATAATCGGAAAACAGAGGCCTACCCCCGTAAGTGCAGTAGCCCCTGTTCCTTCAATATGTCCTATGAAAATTCTGTCTACAATGTTATAGAGGAGATGGACAAGGTGCCCGATAAATGTGGGTATACCCATGGAAAACATGAGCTTCCATATGCCCTCTCTTCCAAGACGTTCTTCACTATCCAATCTTTTACCTCTTCTTTACTGAAATGGCATGCATTGGACAGATTTCCTGGCAGCAGTAGCATCTGATGCACTTGTCATAGTTGTAGACAGGAGTATTGTCCTTTCCGTTTCTGAATGTAACGGCTTTTCCTTCTACCGGACAGTGTTCAACACACTGACCGCACTTTACACACTTGTTCTGGTCAATTACAGGACGTTCAACAACCTTCTTTGTAAGTTTTCCCCAGAGTGTAAGAACATTAAGCTTTTCCTTTTCTCTTTCGCAGTCGAAATCAGGACAGCCGTACTTTTTGAAAAGTTCATCAAAGGAAACTGTATTTTCACCATCTTCATCAATCAGGAGAACTTCTATTTCATCTTCCTTGTATGTACCTACTCCTGCCTGGTAAGCCCATACGTTTGTAGGAACAAGAGTTGGCTTCATGTCAACAAGTCTTGAGAAAACAGAGTCAATTGCAACAGGGTCGGATGATACGAGAAGTACTCCCATCTTTCTTTCAGTTCCTGATGCAGGACCGTTTCCTTCCATGGCATATACGCCATCCATAATGTGGAATCTTGGTTTTGTATATTTATGAAGTGCTGCCATCATCTTTGCGAAAAGTACAGCGTTTGGATATGATACATGACCCTGGGCCTTTCTGAATCCACAGATAAGTCCATACATGTTCTTTACAGCACCTGTAAGTCTTTCAAGCATATGAGTCTTCATCTTTGAAAGTCCAATGATTGCATCAGCTTCATATACATCCTTTGTGAGATAGAATGTAGTCTTCTTTCTGCCATCCTCATATACGCATTTTACTTCTTCATTCATGAGAGCTGGAACTGCACCATAGAGATTGTGCTCATCAATATCAAGGTCCTTTAAAGCCTGCTTTGATGTACCGGATGCAGGAGAGTCTCCAACCTTTACATTTGTGAATCCTTCTTCATTTAAAATACGAAGCATACCTGTTATAACGGAAGGGTCAGTTGTAACACGCTTTTCTCTCTTTGATGGATAGAGGAAGTTTGGCTTTACAAGGATCTTTTCATCTTTCCCGATATACTTCTCAACCCCACCTATTTTTTCAAGTCCCTTTTTCATGAGACTGTATACTTTTTCTTCTTCATAATCGTCACATTTAAGGACTACTACTCTTGTTTTTTCCATGCTGTCACCTCAATTTAGCAATGTTTCATTATACCATAGATTCCATATATATTAAATATGTTTGTAATCTTGTACTTTTGTTAGAACTTTAACAAGTTCGCTTGATTTTGAGCACCTCGGGTGCTAAAATTGTTAATTGGTTAAATATATCTTGATTTTTCAAGTGTTAATCTAAATATATGCATATTTTAAGGAGGAAAAATAGTTGAGACATTTAAAGACTATGGACGGAAACGCTGCT
>JAKSSM010000105.1 GCA_024403065.1 Clostridia bacterium
TTTAAACACAGTATGAGGATATGCGTAGAGCTATGCTCTACGCTTTTTTTGGAAATATGGAAAAAATCTATGATGTAGTGATAGTAGGTGGCGGAGCTTCAGGCCTTTTAGCTGGTATTATCCTGAAAAAGAAAAACAGAAAACTTGATATTCTTATCCTTGAAAAGAAGGGGAAACTGGCATCGAAACTTCTTGTAACAGGTAATGGCAAGTGCAATATTACCAATGTAAATGCAGAAGGTTACAGTGAAATCGAAAGAGTTATGAAAGACCTTGGTATAGGCTTTAGAACCGATAGTGAAGGAAGATGCTATCCATTGGATGGAAATGCTGCTACGGTTACTGAGACACTTAAGAAACACGTTTCAAGCCTTGGAATTGCCGTTAGAACAGGTTTTCATGTGGAAGACGTGGAAAAGGACAATGAGTATGTATTGACCTCTGAAAAGAAGGAAATACGGGCAAGAAATGTAGTATTTGCTACAGGTGGAAAATCATATCCAGACCTGGGAACAACAGGCGATGGATACGTAATGCTCAGAAAACTGGGACATAACATAGTCACACTTATACCTGCTCTTGTACCTGTAACAGTTAAGGAAGATCTTACTGATTTTAAAGGAATAAGGCAGAAGGGAACGGTTTCACTTTGCATGGACGGAGTTAAGATTCGTGAAGAAAAAGGTGAAGTTCAGTTCAGACCTGATGCACTTTCCGGAATATGTGTAATGAATCTTTCACTTGATATAAGAAGAGGGCATGACTGTGTAATTGAGATGGATTTCAGAAATGAAGTACTTAGCCCAAAACTCTCCTGTGATACCTATACTTTTACAGTAACTGGTCTTAAAGGCTGGAAAGAGGCACAGGTTACAGCAGGTGGAGTTGATTTAAGTGAAGTAGATATGAGGACTATGGAGTCAAAACTTCATAAGGGAATATATATACTTGGTGAAACCCTTGACCTGCAGGGATTATGCGGTGGATACAATCTGAGTCATGCATGGCTCAGTGCAATAAGATTTGGAGAAAACTTTGAGATACAGAATCAGTGAAATAAAACTTGATATAGGTGAAAAGGAAGAAAGAATCGGAAAGAAGATAGAAAAGAAGATAGGGGCAAAGATATCCAATATGGAGATTATCCGTGAATCAGTGGATGCAAGGAAAAAGCCTGATCTCAAATTCGTTTATACAGTAGATTTTGACTGTGACAGAAAACTGAATCTTCCGCTTTCCGATATGAAACCATATATTCAGCCAAAAGCAAAGGAAAAGAAGAATGTTACTGTTATAGGATTTGGTCCAAGTGGAATGTTCGCCAGTCTCATTCTTCAGAGAGCAGGAATGAATGTAACGGTTCTTGAAAGAGGACTTGATGTAGACAGCCGTACTGAACTTGTAAAGAAATTCTGGGATACTCACAAGCTGGACAGAAATACAAACGTACAGTTTGGGGAAGGCGGAGCAGGTACGTTTTCTGATGGAAAGCTTACAACTGGCATAAAGGATGACAGAATACGATTTGTTCTTAAAGAGTTTGTAAAGTATGGAGCTGATCCTGCAATCATGTACAAGGGAAAACCTCATATTGGAACAGATGTGCTCTGCACTGTTGTAAAGAATCTGAGAGAAGAGGTAATAAGTCTTGGTGGTAAAGTAAAATTCGGATGTCTTGCAGACGGAGTTGAAATAAAGGATGGAAAAATAGTTTCTGTCCATTATATGAACCATATGGAAGGTTATACTGACAGTGTAGCCTGTGATGCAGTAGTTCTTGCTATGGGTCACAGCTCAAGGGATACCTTCAGAATGCTGAAAGAACTCAATATTCCAATGGAAAGAAAGCCATTCTCCATAGGATTCAGAATAGAGCATCCACAGGATATGATTGATATCTCACAGTATGGAAAAACCTCCAGAGAACTCGGCATTGAACCTGCAGCATACAAGCTGAGTACCAGAGTTAAGGATGAGAGAGGTGTATATACATTCTGCATGTGTCCAGGTGGCTATGTAGTAAATGCATCATCTGAAGATGGAATGCTCTGCGTAAATGGTATGAGTGAACATAACCGTGACAGCGGAACAGCAAACTCTGCAGTACTCTGTGATGTAAGGACGGATGACTTTGAAGGAGATGATGTTCTTTCGGGAGTATACTTCCAGGAAAAGTATGAACATCTTGCATTTGTTGCAGGCGGTTCAGACTACTCAATTCCTGTATCGGATGTTGGAACATTCCTAAGTGGTAAAGCAGAAAATATTGAGTCATGTCTTCCTGATTTTGCAGTAAGATCAATCAAGGAAGCCCTTCCTGTATTCGGAAGAAAGATCAAAGGCTTTGACAGACCTGATGCAGTAATCAAAGGAATAGAAAGCAGAAGTTCTTCGCCTGTAAGAGTTTTAAGAAACGAAAACTATGTATCTGAAGTATCCAATCTTTACCCTGCAGGAGAGGGATGTGGATATGCAGGTGGAATAATGTCATCAGCTGTTGATGGAATCAGAACAGCAGAAAAAATCTGTGAGGTATAACAAATGAAAAAACCTACAATGCTAATAATCATGGATGGATACGGATATAATCCATCTGAATATGGAAATGCAATAAGCAGTGCAAAGAAACCTAACCTTGATCATATTTTCAGCACTTATCCAAATATTCTTCTTGATGCATCTGGGCTTCCAGTAGGGCTTCCAGATGGCCAGATGGGAAACTCCGAAGTAGGACATCTTAATATCGGGGCAGGACGAATCATTTATCAGGATCTTACAATGATTACAAAGGACATTGAAGATGGAACATTCTTCAGTAACCCTGCGCTTCTTAAAGCGGTAAATGCAGCAAAAGGAAACAATTCTTCGCTTCATATTTACGGGCTCCTGTCAGATGGCGGAGTACATTCACATATTGACCATATCAAGGCAATTGTTCTTCTTGCAAAGAAGAATGGTCTTGAAAGAGTTTACCTCCATGCGTTTATGGACGGAAGAGATGTACCACCATCAAGTGGTGCAGGATATATGAAGGATATCGTTTCATATATGGAAACTGAAGGCGTTGGTAAAGTGGGCCTTGTATCAGGACGATACTACATCATGGATAGAGACAAGCGCTGGGAAAGAGTTGAACCTGCATATGATGCGCTTACAATTCCAGAAGATTTTTCAGTTGACCCTGTAAAAGCCATAGAAAAGTCATATGAAGAGGGCATAACTGACGAGTTCATAGTTCCAGTAATGTGCAATCCTGATGCAGTTATTTCAGATAATGATTCCATTATTTTCGCAAATTTCAGACCGGACCGTGCAAGAGAAATCTCTCATGCCATTATGGACTGTGATTTCAGCGGTTTTGAAAGAAAGAAGAAGTTAAGTGGAATCACATATATCTGTATGACTGAATACGACAGGACACTGGAAAATGTTACTGTTGCATATCCGGACGAAAAGATTGAAAACACTCTTGGGGAGTATGTTGCAAGCCTTGGTTTAAGACAGCTCCGTATTGCTGAAACCGAGAAATATGCACATGTTACATTCTTCTTCAATGGTGGTGTTGAAGAATCAAACGTGGGAGAGGACAGAATACTTGTCCCATCACCAAAGGTTGCTACATATGATCTTCAGCCTGAAATGAGTGCATATGAAGTAACAGACAAAGTGCTTGAAGCAATTAAAAAAGATATATACGACCTTATCATTCTGAACTTTGCAAATTCAGATATGGTAGGACATACTGGTGTATTTGATGCTGCTGTAAAGGCAGTTGAAGCACTGGACGAAAATATAAAGAAAATAACTGAACTGGTTCTTTCAAAGGATGGACAGATTCTCCTTACAGCAGACCATGGAAATTCAGATGAGATGCTTGATAAGGATGGCAACATTGTTACTGCTCATTCTACAAATCCGGTTCCACTTGCATATATTGCAAATGAAAGAAAAGAATTCATAAAGGATAAGGGAAAACTGTCTGATATAGCACCAACACTTCTCAAGCTTATGGGACTTGAAATTCCATCCGAAATGACAGGAGATATACTTATTTAACCATGCCAAAATTCACTGTAGAACAGCAGAAAGCCATCGATGACAGAAATGTGAATATTCTCGTTGCTGCAGCTGCGGGTTCTGGAAAGACAACGATTCTAGTAGAGAGAATAAAGAAACTTATTATTGAAGAGAACTGTTCTCTTGAGAATATGCTTGTCGTTACATTTACCGAACTTGCTGCAAAGGAAATGAAGGAAAAGATTATCAAGGCAATTGATAATGCTGTTTTTGATGCGGATGACAGTCTCAGACAGCGACTCAAGAAGGAACTTGCTATTATTCCTAATGCAAATATTTCTACATTTCACAGCTTCGCTCTCGAAATCATCAGAAAGTTCTATTATCTGATTGGCATAGAACCAAACCTTAAGATTATTGACGATATACAGAAAAATATTCTTCTTGCAGAGTCAATGGAAGAACTGACGGATTACTATTTCAAGAAAGAAGACAGAAGATTCATTGAATTTCTGAACTGTTATACATCAGGTAAGAATATCTCTGCCTTTGGTGAAATGGTATCAGCAGTCTATAACAAAATCATGGCTATGGCTGAACCATTTGAATGGCTTAAGGAAAGTATTGCACTTTCATCCCTTACGAAAGATGAATTCATAAAGAGTCCGCAGTTTAAATCATTTATAAGTGGTATTACAGCAAAGCTGGACACATATCTTGATTTTATTGAAACCAAAATCAGGTGGGCAGAAGGTGAAAATCTTGACACGCTTATCGGGTATCTTGAACCTGAAAGAGCAATTCTCTCTGAACTTAAGCAGATGCTTCAGGAAGAACGGTATGACGAAATTTCAGAATATAAACCTGCTGCCAAAAAGAATATATCAAAGATTAAAGGCCAGATTCACGCTGGTGTAAATCTGGAAGATATAGTACTTGAAGCAAGAGAGGATGAAAGAGAATTCATATCCAAGAAAATATGCAATGCATTTTTCTTTGATTCTATGGAACATATGGTTGAGGATATGAATAAAACTGTTCCTCACCTGGAATTTCTTGAAGAAGCGGTAAAGAAGTATCATGAGATTTTCTGCAAGAAAAAAGCCAAGAAAGCGTATATGACTTTCAATGACATTGAGCATTATGCTTTCGAAATACTGAAACACAGTGAAGCGGCAGCATATTACAGAGATAAATTTGAACACATATTCATAGATGAATTCCAGGACACCAATGGTGTTCAGTTTGCAATCACTTCACTTTTTGCAAGGGAAGACAACCTGTTCATGGTAGGTGATGTGAAGCAGAGCATTTACCGTTTCAGACAGGCTGATCCTACACTTTTTGAAGAAAGATACAACACATTTAAAGAACTTGAAAAAAATGATCCTAAAGGAAGCAGGTCTGAAGCAATTGACCTTAATGCAAATTTCAGATCAAGAAGAAGTGTTGTAGAATATGTAAACACCATATTCTCTGATGTTATGGAGAATTATGATGATAATGCAAAGCTCAATGGTAAATGCCTGACATATGACGAACCGGCGCAGGATGCAATACTGTATCTTCTTGAAAACGAGGGTATGATGTCTGATTCATCTGATGACAGTTCTTCTGGAGATGAAGCTTCCAACAGCATTCTTGAAATGAGCAACACTCAGAAGGAAGCTCTTGCTACTGTAAAACTGATTAATGAATACAAGCGCAGATTTGGATATCAGAATAAGGATTTTGCCATTCTTCTGAGAAGCGTTAAAAACCGTGCAGACATATATTATGAGACTTTGGCTGAAAACAATATCGCTTCATATATCAATGACAATGACGGATATTTTGATACCATAGAGATAAACACATTATGTG
>JAKSSM010000106.1 GCA_024403065.1 Clostridia bacterium
ATTTGACTTCAAATATTCCTCTTGGTGTCTGCATGAACTTTCCGTTGATGGTTCTCGAAACTGTTGATTCATGTACCCCAACATCTTCTGCAATATCCTTTAATGTCATAGTCTTAAGATATCTTGGACCTTTAAGGAAAAATTCCACCTGTCGGTCAAGAACTGCGGTACACACATTATATATTGTATTCCTACGCTGCTCGATACTTCTTATAAGCCAGTTTGCAGCGTCATATTTTTCATTTACGTATCTGCTTAATTCCTTGTCATTAGGGTTCTTCTTAAGAAGCTCTTTGTAGTATCCTGATACAACAAGATTTGGAATAATATCATCATTTGAAACAATACTGAATCCATCTCCGTCCTTCTGAACAGTAACATCCGGAACTATATATCTGATTACATTTGAAGAAGCATATTCTCTTCCTGGTTTTGGTTCAAGAGATTTAATGAGATCAGCTATAATCTGAACTTCCTGAAGGGTTAAACCTGTCGCCTTTGCTATTACATTGAGTCTGTTATCTGCAATATCCTTAAGATGGTTAAGGAGAACATACTCAACCGTTTTTTCAAGAAGCCCCTTATCTCTAAGCTGAATAGCAAGACATTCTTCAAGTGTTCTTGCTCCAACCCCTGATGGATCAAATGTCTGAATTACATCAAGAACATCCTCGACGTGATCAATTGAGACATTAAAATAACCTGATATATCTTCAGCAGAAATTGTAAGATAGCCATTGTCATCAATAGCCTCAACAATAAATCTGCCTATTTTTCTATCTAGGCCTTCAAGTTTTGACAATGAAAGCTGAAGAAGAAGTTCATCAAGAAGAGTTGTTTCCTTCGATGTGTATTCCTCAAATGTCGTTTCATCATCAGTCTCGCTATGCCACTCACGATATGAAATATCATCGTATCTGAAATCATTGTTGGAAACTGTTTCGCGAAGTTCCATATCCTTGTCCAGTTCTTTCTCTTTTCTCTTTTCTGCTTCACCAAGGTTAAGAGCAGAATCAAGCTCAAGAACAGGGTTTTCGATAAGTTCCTTCTGTACAAATTCTTCCAGTTCAATCGTGTTAAGCTGCAGTATCTGAATAGCCTGAATGAGTTCAGGTGTCATAGCAAGCTTTTGTGTCTGTTCAATTATTAAGTCGTAACCCAATCTCATATGCAATTATTATACCAAATCAAAAATGCCATTTCAATACGCAATGAGCAAATGGAAATTTCTGCCCTTAAAGAAGGTCAGGAAAACCAAGTTGTCTGAGCGCCTCAAAAAGAATAATATTGGCTGAATTTGAAAGGTTGAATGAGCGAAGTCTTGTATCAGCGCTCATTGGAATTCTGATTGCAGTTTCACTGTGTTCAGCAATGAAATCCTTTGGGAGTCCCTTTGTTTCTCTACCGAAAAGGAACATATCGTCGTCTTTATACTGAAAATCCGTATAGAAATGTCCACCTTTTGTTGTTGCAAGGAAAAGACGTTTCGGATCAGTTCCGTTTTCTCCATATTTTTTCATAAAATCTTCCAGTGATTCATGAATTTCAATATCAACAAATTCCCAGTAATCAAGTCCGGCTCTCTTCAAAGCCTTATCATCAATTGAAAAACCAAGAGGTTTTACAAGATGAAGCTTTGTGTTGGTAGCAGCACAGGTTCTGGCAATATTTCCTGTGTTAGGTGGTATTTCTGGTTCAACAAATACTATATGTAACATTATCGTACCCTTTACTGTAATTTATTTTATGTTAATCAGCAGTTATATCTTCATATTCAAAACGCACAACCTTTGAAAGTTCAGATGGACTCATTTCTACCTGAAGTCCTATTCGTCCACCACTGAAAATGATTGTGTCGCATGCTTCGGCAGTTCTGTCAATTGTAGTTCTGAAGAACTTTTTCATACCAATTGGAGAACATCCACCATGCACATATCCTGTAAGCGGCAGAAGTTCTCTTGATTTGATCATTGCAATGCTCTTCTCACCTACTGCTTTTGCTGCTTTCTTAAGGTCAAGTTCTTTTAAAACAGGTACAACAAACACATAGTTTATGTTTGATTTACCTACCGTAACAAGAGTCTTGAATACCTTGTTAGGATCCTGATTCAGCATTCTTGCTACTTCATCACCAGAAACCGCCTCAGTTGCTGGATATTCATGCATTTCAAACTCTATTTTTTTCTGCTGAAGGAGTCTTACTGCATTGGTTTTTTCGTCTTTTTTCATAATTCCTGTCCTAAAAAAAGGAGCAAGTTACTTGCTCCATCTAAAATACTATGCGTTCTTACCGCAGCAATTCTTGTACTTCTTTCCTGATCCACATGGACAAGGTTCATTTCTGCCTGGTTTCTTTTCTACGTGAACAATCTTTGATCTGTTGTAATCCTTAACAATTTCCTTCATCTTGTCAACTGTTAATACATTTTCCCATTCCTGAAGAGTGTAAAGGTAATCTGCATCAGCCTTAAGCATATTGAAGAAAAGCTTTTCATAATCAATATCAAAATCAAGTGCTGTATCTTCAGTTACACTTTCAAGATCATTTTCCTTCTTTAATGAGGAATTGATACCATCCATGAATCCCATAAAGATTACTTTATTCGCATCAAATTCCTTTACAAGTTCATCGAATGTTCCCTTTAAATGTTCAGGATAGATTGCAAGAATCTTCTGATAGATTCTCTGTTCAGTACCTGCATATTCCTTCCAGAATGCTTCAAAAGTGTCATCTGTCTGGTTGTTGATAAGTTCATTCCATTCTTTAAATAAGCTCATATCTATAGTCCTCTCTTTAATTAATTACTTTCTGTAGAAGAAGCATGCATCACCATATGAAAAGAACATATATTTCATATCAACTGCTTCTTTGTATACCTTAAGTATTTCCTCTCTATTATATAACGCGGATATCAACATTAAAAGAGTAGATTTTGGTAAATGGAAATTTGTAATAAGACAATCTACAATTTTAAACTCATATCCTGGATAGATGAAGAGTCCTGTTGAACCACTTCCCGATTTAAGAAGGTACTTGCCTTCCGTGTCATCAAAATATGCTGCTGATTCAAGGGTTCTTGTGGATGTAGTTCCACAGGATACAATCCTCTGTCCATTCTTTATCGCATTATTTATTATTTCTGCACTTTCTTCAGACACAGAATATTCTTCAAAATGCATATGATGGTCTTCAATCTTATCAACTTTTACAGGCCTGAATGTTCCAATACCAACATGAAGAGTAACGTAACAGATTTTAACACCCTTCTTTTCAATTTCTGAAAGAAGTTCCTTTGTAAAATGAAGACCAGCAGTTGGAGCAGCAACAGAACCTTCTACAAGTGAATATACAGTCTGATATCTGTCCTTGTCTTCCTTGTTGTTAGGTCTTTCTATATATGGTGGAAGTGGCATCTGGCCAATCTCTTCTAGTCTCTCCATAAAGATTCCGTCATATTCAAATTCAACAAGTCTTGTTCCATCATCTGAAAAGCTTTTTACAGTAGCTCTTAAAAGTGGCAGATCAGGATAAGGTGATTCTTCAGTTCCACTGAAAACAACTGAATCTCCAACCTTAAGTCGCTTGCCTGGTTTAACCATTGTTTCCCACACATCACCTTCAATACGCTTTATGAGGAGAAACTCAATCTTTGCACCTGTTTTTTCTTTAATTCCATATAGTCTTGCAGGAATAACTTTTGAATTGTTAAGAACAAGAACATCTGATGGCTCAAGATAATCTATAATATCATAGAAGTGCTTATGCTCAGTTGTATTATTGTCCATATCAACTAAAAGAAGCCTAGCCTCGTCCCTTTTCAGGGATGGAGTCTGGGCTATAAGTTCTTCAGGCAATTCATAATCAAAATCATTAATCAGCAACGTCAATTCCAACTCTTTCATTGTTATTTTCAGGATAAGTAAATCCAAGATGTTCATATCCCATCTTTGATACACATCTACCCTTCTGCGTTCTTAAAAGCAGGCCTGACTGTATAAGGTATGGCTCATATACATCTTCAAGTGTAACTCTTTCTTCACCTAATGATGCAGCAATTGTTTCAATTCCTACTGGGCCACCGTTGAATTTTGTAATAATCATCTCGATGATTTCTCTATCGAGCTTTTCGAGTCCAAGCTTGTCAATCTTAAGACGATCAAGACCTTCTTCAGTAATCGCGATGTCAATTATACCATTTCCTTTTACCTGTGAAAAGTCCCTAATTCGTTTAAGAAGTCTGTTGGCAACTCTTGGAGTACCTCTGGAACGTTTTGCAAGTTCTGTGAGTGACTCATCGTCAATCTGAACATTCAGAATATCAGCTGAGCGCTTTATGATTTTCTTTAATTCATCAATTTCGTAAAGTTCAAACTTTCCTACAACACCAAAACGGTCTCTTAAAGGAGCAGAAAGGCTTCCTGCTCTTGTAGTTGCACCAATAAGAGTAAACTTAGAAAGATCAAGTCTTATTGATCTTGCTGATGGTCCTTTTCCTATAATTATGTCAAGAGCATAATCTTCCATAGCAGAATATAGGACTTCTTCAACAGAACGATTAAGTCTGTGGATTTCATCTATAAAAAGCACATCGTTATCATTCAGATTTGTAAGTATAGCAGCGAGGTCTCCAGCACGACCAATAGCAGGACCAGATGTAATTTTAATATCTACGCCAAGTTCATTGGCAATAATACCTGCAAGAGTTGTTTTTCCAAGTCCTGGTGGACCATAGAAAAGCACATGGTCAAGTGGTTCATTTCTAAGCTTTGCTGCTTCTATAAAGATCTTGAGATTGTCTTTTACTCCCTGCTGACCGATATAGTCATCGAGATACTGCGGTCTTAATCCTGTCTCTGCAACAGCTTCATTTTCTTTTATATTAACACTTGTAATTCTGTCTTCCACTTTAATCCTCTTTCTACATAAGATTCTTCAGTGCACGTTTGATGTAGTCCTGGGAACCAAGACCGTCTTCCTGAATTTTTGACACAGCATTATATGCTTCAGTCTTGGAATAGCCTAAGGCTACAAGAGCAGATACAGCTTCTGTTCTTTCGTCCTTGTAAACGTCAGGATTAAGGACAATCTTTCTGCTGTCAGTGTCAGCTCCTATTTTCTCTTTAAGTTCAAGAACAATTCTTTCTGCAGTTTTCTTCCCAATGCCATTTGCCTGTGAAATAAACTTTGCATCCCCCGTAGATATTGCTTTTTTAAGGTCTTCTGTACTCATGGCACCAAGAACTGATACTGCAGCTTTTGGGCCTACACCAGAAACAGTTGTAAGAAGGTTGAAAACTTCAAGAGTTTCCATATTATGAAAACCATAAAGGCTTACATCATTTTCACGCACCACCATTTCAGTGAATACCTTGATACGATCTCCAGGAGAATTCTTATATACAGGAGAACCTGTAGGAACAGTTACCTGAAAACCCAGTCCCATATCTGTTTCAATTACAATTCCATTATCTGTATCCTGAAGATAAGTTCCACAAATAAATCTAATCATCTATATCCCCTTTTTAATTCTGAGTTCCTTTTTAACTGTCTTACGCGAGTGAGCATGTCATCTTGCACATGCAAGAGCATCCGCTGTATCATCTGGCTTTGGTACTTTTTCAAGATTGAGAAAAAGTTTAACCATCTGCTGAACCTGTTTTTTATCGGCTCTTCCATATCCAACAAGTGCCTGCTTTATCTGAAGTGGTGTATATTCAAAAATCGGAATATCCTTATTTGCTGCAGATAAAAGTGCGACACCTCGTGCTTCACCAACCATGATTGCTGTCTTGGCATTGTTATTGAAATATAGTTCTTCAATCCCCACTTCATCTGGACTGTATTTTTCAATTATATCATTCAGACCA
>JAKSSM010000107.1 GCA_024403065.1 Clostridia bacterium
CTCCTTCCTGCTGACAAGCTTCTTGTGTCTGAAATAGAGGATGATTCCGAATGTAACCATAGCTATGTTAAGTACATAGAAGAACCATACATATCCTGGTGTAACAATTCCATTGGAAAGCTTTACAGCCTTTCCAAGGAGACCGAAGATATATCCGATCCAGATGAAGAAATAGAAGAGTACACTTGTACCCTTGGCAGTCTTGGATTTGAGAAGCTTCATAATATTCATTGGCCATGATATGCCGAAGCATACGACCATAAGTACTTCAAATAAATCTGCCATATGTGCCTACTTCTTTGCAATGTGCATTGTATCTCTGTATTCCTGAGGAGTATATACTTCTCTTCCAAGCATCTTAGCCATGCTCTTGAACATTGTGAACATTTCAGCATTTGACTTGATCTTGTCGTCCTTGTGAGGCCACATCCATGGAGTATCTTCCATACCTACTCTTACGTGTAATCCCATGATGATTGATGCAGCTGCAAGGTATGATGATGCTCTTCCTGAGCAGCATGTAATGATGTGTGCTCCTGGAGCAGCTTCCTGGATAAGTCCAGTCATTCTCATTAAACCTTCAAGCATTCTCTGTGGGTTGTTCATTGATGAACATCCTGGAAGAGCTGGTAAGATACCAAAGTCATAAGGTGGTTCAACAAGCTTTGTGCTGATTAAATATCTGTATGCAGTGTCAACGTCTCCATCAGTAAATACAGCGATATGTGGCTTTACGTTATACTTCATAACGAGTTCGCACTTTTCGATGATGTGGTGTGGATAAGGTGAGAATACACGGTCTCCAGCATAGTTTGATGTAGCGTTGATTGGAGTAATGTCAAATAAGTGTTCCTTAAGTAACATTTCCATCTTTTCCCAGTAACCTTCTCTGTTAGCTACTAAGCATCCATCGATAATTACATCTGGGAATTCTTCCTTTATTGGGTCGAGAACTTCGTGGAACTTGTCTGGATCAAGTGTGTTGTATCCGTTGTCGTCACGTACGTGAACGTGAAGCATTGGAGCACCTGCAAGACAGATTGAACGAGCTTCTTCGTAGATTTCCTTTGTTGTGATTGGAATATTAGGATTTGTGTCCTTGCTGAAGAAACCACCGCAGATTGTAGTGTTGATCATAATCTTTTCGTTAATCTTCCACTTAGGCTGGATATTAACATCTCCAAGAACAAACTGTGAACGGTCTGGAACTACGGCATCCTTTCCGAAACGTACGTTTGGTACTACATGGCCATACTTTGCGCTGTATTCACGCACCATGTCCCAATTGATTAAATTGTTTTCTAATGACATCTTTTGATTTCTCCTTCCTAGCAATAAACCCAGGGGCTTAAATCACCCCTGGATTCAGTATTTTATATATTACTATATATTGTTGATTACTTTTCTTCTGGTAAGAAGATTAAGAACCAGCCAAGAGTTCTTCTGCAGTCAACATAAAGCTTGCCATCCTTTTCAAAGTAAGCAATGTTCATGTCGTATGCTCTTCTCTTAACGAATTCCTGGTTAGCGCCTTCGAATGCAACTGCAACGATTGGAAGCTTTGAAACTCCTTCTCTTGGTTCACATCCGAATTCGTCGATGTATGCTTCCTTGTCAACTAACTGATAAGTGTCAAGGTTGTATCCAACGTCTGTAGCATCCTTTGCAGCATTGTAAAGAGCTGTGATAGCCTTTTCAGCTTCATCGAATCTTTCCTGTGAATCACAGTAAGCAGTGATGTAAGCAAGTCTCTTAGCTCCGTTGATGTGTGGATACTTGTTAGGATTCTTAACGATTAATTCCTTTGTAAGGTGAGTTGTAGCACCGAAAAGAATGTCTGTGAATGGTTCGAAGTTGGATACGAAGAATGTCTGATATCCAGCTAAGTTCCAGCCACCATCAGAATATCTAACTTCCTGACGGAATGGGTTGTTGATATCTCCAACGTTTTCTGGGAAAGCAGCCTTTAATGCATCGTGCATTGGGTTTGGATCTGATCCCTTAACTGAGAGTCTGTATGAGTGTACTCTTGGAAGGTTAGTAGTCTTAACCTGCTGTGATAACCATGTAGCAGTGCCACCTTCGATATATGTGCAGAGTTCAAAGTATGAGTTGTCGAAGATCCAGTGAACTGTTCTGTCCTTATAAGTGTCTGCTGTTGTGAAACCAAGTCCCATTAAGAGCTGAATTGGCTTGTCTCTGTGTGTTCCTGCAAGGCTGAAGTGGTCAATGCAGAAAGGTAACTTCTTTGATAACATGTTCTTGTCCTCCTGTTTTATATTACTTTAATCCACGCTTCTGAGCTGCAACAAGGAATCTGTCAAGTGCATCTACTAAGATTGACTTAGGACATGCAACGTTGATTCTCTGATATCCTGAACCAGCTGCGCCGAATTCTGTACCATTGTCGAGGTAAAGGTTACATTCGTCTGTAAGGAAGTTCTTCATTTCGAGGTCGGATAAACCGAAGCATCTGAAGTCACACCATACAAGGTAAGTACCTTCAAGTTCTGTAACAACTACTCCTGGGAAGTTCTTCTTGAAGAAGTCTCTTGTGTATTCATAGTTGTCCTTGATTACTAAGATAAGTTCATCAAGCCATTCAGCACCGTTTCTGTATGCTGCTTCGTGAGCAACTGGACCGAATCTTTCGATGTGCATGAATGCCTGTAAAGCCTGCTGCTTTGTGAACTTAGCTCTTACTTCATCGTTAGGAACGATGATTGAAGCGTAGCAAAGACCAGCGAGGTTGAAAGTCTTTGAAAGTGATGTGCAAACGATACAGTTGTCTGCATATTCCTTGCCAAGTGAAGCATATGGAATGTGCTTGTAGCCTGGCTGAATTAAGTCGTGGTGGATTTCGTCTACGCATACGAATACTCCGTACTTGTTGCAGATATCTCCCATTCTCTTTAATTCTTCTTCAGTCCATACACGGCCTGTTGGGTTCTGTGGTGAGCAGAGGAAGAACATCTTTGACTGCTTAGCCTTTTCTTCGAAATCAGCCCAGTCTACTGTGTAGTGACCCTTTTCGTCAGCTACGAGTCTGTTTTCGATAACCTTTCTTCCAGTCTTTTCAGTAGCACCTGTGAAGTGGTGATAGTCTGGAGTCTGAACGAGGATTCCATCTCCTGGTTCTGTGAATGTCCATACTGCACAGTAAAGAGCAGGTACAACCTGTTCAAATGGAACGATCCATTCTGGCTTGATTTCCCAGTTGTGTCTAGTCTTCATCCAGTCACAGCAAGCAGCTCTGAAGTTATCTGTAAGTCTGTGGTATCCCCATAAACCGAAATCTGCTTCTGCCTTGATTGCTTCGATTACGCATGGAGCTGTCTTGAATTCCATGTCTGCTACTGAAAGTGGAACTGTTCCCTTAGGTGGCTTGTTTCCCTTTGAGTCCTTCATGATACGATACTTACCAGTACCACGAACTGCAGGGTCTCTGTCGATTAATGTCACGAAATCGTATTTCATTTTCAAATCTCCTTTTATTATAATTCAGCTATAGCTTCAACTTCTACTAATACGCCGCCAGGTAAATCCTTAACTGCAAAGCATGATCTTGCTGGCTTTTCTGTAAAGTACTTTGCATATACTGCATTGAATGCTGCAAAGTCCTTAATATCTGCTAAGAAACATGTAGTCTTTACTACCTTTGTGAAATCTGTACCTGCTTCTTCGAAAATGGCTGCAAGGTTCTTCATAACCTGTTCAGACTGAGTTTCGATGTCAGGTCCTGCAACCTTTCCTGTTTCAGGATTCATTGGGATCTGTCCAGAAGTAAAAAGTAAGTTTCCTGTCACTACTGCATGTGAATATGGTCCAATTGCAGCAGGAGCCTTAGGGCTAATAATCTTCTTCATTTAAACCTCCATTGTTATATCGTTAAATTTTTGATAATTTAATAAAAAATTTATCATAATTTATGTAATTTTATTATAGCAAACAAGCATTTATTATTCAACAAAATATTGAAAAAACATTGGTATACAATAACACAAAGATAGCGCAGTTGCTACATTTTCTGTATATGAGACGCCTCTTCAATACTAATCATGCATAATCATAAATTAATCTCTCATAACACGAAAAGAAGAGGAATAAATCCTCTTCTTTTTCGAAAAAAGTTATATGCTTATTTCTCTTTAATCTTTAATTCCTTACGTAATTCTTTTGCAGTGTATACGTCACGGCCTAAGATATTTGCAACAGTCTTAAAGTTGTTGAAGCATTCAACGTTTGTATCAATAAGGTCATCCTTATGTGGATACTTCCAGATTGTATCTTCCATACCAACACGGATATCAAGACCCATAATAAGAGCAAGAGTAACAAGATAACTTGAACCTCTTCCACCTGCACATACCATGATATGCTGATCAGAAATTTCTCTGATTCTGTGAACCATATGCATAACAGATTCAATCATGATATCAGGGCTTGATGTAGGGCTGCATCCAGGAAGTCCTGGTACAAGACACCAAGTGTATGGCTTTTCAATTAAACCTGGTGCGATAAGATAACGATATGCGTTATCAATATCTCCGTCAGTGAAGATAGCAAGCTGTGGATGAACGCCATATTCCTGAACGAGAGCACACTTTTCGATAATCTGCTGTGGATAAGGTGTAAAGAGACGGTCTGATGCATAGTTTGCAGTAGTATTGATAGGAGTAGTATCAAAGATACCTTCCTTAAGTACTTCTACCATTCTGTCCCAATAACCTTCCTGGTAAGCTACAACACAACCATCAACGACTACATCTGGGAATTCAGCCTTTAATGGATCAAGAACCTTGTGATAAAGGTCAAGGTCAAGTCCGTTATATCCCTGTTCATCTCTTACGTGAACATGTACCATTGGTGCACCAGCAAGGCAAGTTTCTCTTAAAGAAGTATAGATTTCTTCTGGAGTAATTGGCTGCTTTGGGTTGATCTTCTTTGAGAAGAATCCACCAGTTACAGTTGTGTTAATCATAACCTTGTCATTGATGTTCCACTTTGGAGTTACGTCAATTCCTGGAGCAAAGTTTGTACCCCAAGGAACTACATTTTCCTTTCCGAAACGGATGTTTGGTACGATGTATCCAAACTTGTCACTCATTTCATGGACAAGGTCCCAATTGATTTTATTTACTTCGTTAGACATATTAATCCTCCCTCTATTCTTCGAAAATGAAGAATAAGCCTAAATCATTTCTCATATCTACATAAAGCTTGCCATCTTTTCTGAAGTGGTTGTAGCCCCAGTCGTCGGACTGTTCTTCAATATAGTTGAAGACAGCACCACTGAAAGTTACTGCACATACAGGGAAATGTCCTGCTTCCGGACATGCAACACCGAATTCTTCCTCGTAGGAAGCCTTATCTACGATATTAGCTGTATTTAAGCAGTGTTCTTTGTCAGTAACGTCTTTCATGGCGTTATATACTTTTGTAAGGTTAGCTTCAGCATCATCCCAAGTCTTCTTGTCTTCGCAGAAGTATGTAAGGGATTCAATACGCTTGCAGCCATTTACATGACGCCACTTTGTTGGGAGTTTTACAATATACTCTTTTGTAAGATGTGTTGTTGCTCCGAACAGTACGTCAGTGAAAGGTTCCTGTCCGATAACGAAAATAGTCTGATATCCAGCTTCTCCGCCATCTTCACCATATCTTACCGGCTGACGGAATACTGGATTTACATCTCCAACTCCGTCCACATTTCCAGCAAGTAATGCTTCATGAACTTTGTAAGCATCTGTTCCGCCTACACTTAATCTGTAGGATCCTACACGTGGCATCTTTCCTGCTGGGATAGTGTTTGTAAGCCATCTCAGTGTACCATTTGCTTCTGTATAGAATGAACAATCTGCTC
>JAKSSM010000108.1 GCA_024403065.1 Clostridia bacterium
GAATCTTTAGAACCAGTATTTTTAATCACTCTCTCTTTTTTAGTATGTTTCTTACATACACATACAAGAAAATCATCCTTTACTTCTCGCATATCCATTGTATTAGCCCTCCATAAGCTTCATGTCGCCATCCTTAACCCAGCCAATCTTCTTTAATACAAGATTGATAAGTGGGCAGATAACTGCTGGAAGAACTACCGCAATCATAATAAGGCCAACCCAGTCCATTGCTGTAATTGACATCTTTAATCCTGCTGCAATATCGTTTACCCAACCGGAGTATACACCGATAGGTCCTACAAGTCCACATGTACCCATACCAGATGATACAGGAGCACCATTCATTTCAAGCTTGAATACGCATGTTGCAAGGGGTCCTGTAATAGCACTTGTAAGGATTGGTGCAATCCAGATTCTAGGGTTCTTTACGATATTACCCATCTGGAGCATTGATGTACCAAGACCCTGGGAGATAAGTCCCCCAACCTTATTTTCTTTATATGAAATAACAGCAAATCCAACCATCTGCGCACAGCATCCTGCAACAGCTGCACCACCTGCAAGTCCAACAAGACCAAGTACTGAACAGATTGCAGCAGATGAAATTGGGAGTGTAAGTGCGACACCTACAATTACAGATACGAGGATACCCATTACAAATGGTCTCATTTCAGTTGCCATCATAATGAGATCACCAACATAGCTTGCAGCCTTTCCGATTGGAGGCGCAATAAGTGTAGCAAGGAGCACACCTGATACAATTGTTACAAGAGGAGTCACAAGGATATCAATCTTTGTTTCCTTGGAAACCATTTTACCGATTTCTGCAGCAACAATTGCGATAATAAGTACTGCAAGAGGACCACCTGCTCCACCAAGAGCGTTTGTAGCCTGACCAACTGCAGCAAGTGAGAAAAGAACAAGTGGAGGACACTTAAGTGCATAGCCTATAGCGATTGCCATTGCTGGACCTGCCATTTTGCTTGCATATCCACCGATTTCCACGATTACATCAGAACCAAACTGCTGACCAATCGTGTTGAGGATTGTTCCGATAAGTAAGGAACAGAATAATCCCTGAGCCATTGCGCCAAGGGCGTCAATGCCGTATCTCTTTAAAGATACTTCAACATTTTTTCTTTTTAAAAATGCCTTGAATTTTTCCATTTCATTTTACCTTTCTTTTTGCATTAAAATCTATTTCCATTATTACTAATGACGCTATCATTATTGCACTTCCAATATATCCACGCACATTCAGTACTTCGTGAAGAATGAAATATGCAGCTACCACATTGAACACAGGTTCAAGTGTAAATATAAGGCCTACACGTGATGCAGCAGTATATTTCTGTGCAATCGGCTGAACAATAAATGCAAAGCCAGTTGAGAAAAGCGAAAGGAAGAGTGCTGCAAGAGCAGTCTTCAGATCAGGTACTACAGTAGTATTCTCAGTTAGAAGTGACCCAATCAGATTGAGAATACCAACGGTGAAAAGCTGAATTGTTCCAAGGGTATAGGCATCAACATCATCATGCTTTACTGCAACCTCTGTAACAAGCAGATCAAATGCATAGAAAAAACCACACATTACGCAAAGCATATCCCCTTTGAATGAATCAGAAGTAATTGCGAAATTATCTCCAATTGTAAGCATTGCCATCCCTATAAAACAGAAAACAATTGCAGTAACTGTTTTAAAATCAGGAATTTTTCTGAAAAATACAGCTGAGAAAAATGGAGTAAACACAACAGTCATTGCACATAGGAAACCTGTATTTGATACTGTTGTAAGTCTTATTCCAAATGTCGTACATGCATATACCATGAAAAGAAGAATTCCAATGATTATTCCCCACTTTACAGTATTCCTGTTTATGGTTCTATTTATATATTTCCTCCTAATAACATATGCAAGAACAGATGCTATAAGGAATCTGTACATATTGAGTGTAAAAGGTCCAAAGGTCTCCAGGCAGAAATCCATAAATATATACGAAATGCCCCAGCCAAGAGTAACAAGAACAAGTAAAAAATCAGCCTGTCTCTGGCTCATTCCTTTTATTCTGTTTCTCTCTTCTATGTTCCTTTTCATGCCTTTCCTCTCGAAATGTTGATTGATTATATAATATAGTTTTTAAAAAATCAATTATGAATGCAAAATATTGATAATCTATTTTTTAACAACATTTTCAAACAATTTAAATATGTATTTTTACTGAATATAATAAAAATGCCATTTATAATGGCATTTTTCCAAAAAATCGTATTCTATCTTTTCTTTTCTTTTGCACGCTTGTCATTGATAATCTTCATATGTTCCTCAGTGACAAGTTCTACACCATTTTCCTTAGCCCAGGCAACACATGCCTTAAGGACAGTTGGAAGGAATATTCTTGGTACATTTACAAGCATAGCACATGCTTCATTTGTAAATTTCACCTTGTCATCTACACGCTTTGCAGCATACTGAACACTTTCAACCGTTGTTGCACGGATCGGAAGAAGTTCTGGAATTGCACGACTGAATCTTGTGTACCAGAAGTTCTTGCTGTCTCTGTAACCGTAATCAACAGGTACTCTAGGGAAATCCTTTGCTCTTACGCCATTGATTATTGCGTTATAGTACTTTTCCTTCATAAGAATCTTGTCAATTCTTAAAATGAAGGTTGAACCGAATTCTGAGGTAATACCATTGAAATCGTGATAAGGTGGTTTGTAGCCATTAAGTTCACCTGGCTTGTCATCCTGCGCATTATCAAGATGATCCATCCATGTACACTCACACACCTGGAAAGCTTCCTTGATTACTTCAGGGAACTTTTCATCAGGATGAGCTTCCGCCATAAGTCCTGGCTCAAATGTAAAGATTGAACGAGCCATCTTCTCGTCTGGAGTATCTCCAGGCCATCCAAGTGCAACAACGTTCTTGAAGAATTTTCTGTCATCCGGAACGAAATTGATTGCACACTTCTTTGAACGAAGAATGTTCTGTGCGGTATTGGATGAGTTTCTTGCATTTAACACAAGTGCATAATACTCTTTTCCTGCAACATAGTATGGTGCAACAAGAGAATATGGACCTACAGTAGTTTTTCCATCTTCAGTAAGTGTACTGATAAGAACTGTAGGCATAGGGAAAAATAAGGATGTCTGATAGAAATTGTCAACAATCCTGAGGTCTTTGAAACTGCTCATTATACATATCTCCTTTATCTATATATCTACCAGGTATATTCTATCAAAAAACAATAAAAAATACCATCCGAAGATGGTATTCACACTCATTATTTTGTCTTTTTTGCCTTGTTGTTATTTACGCGTCTATCGTGAGCCTGTTTGTTTCTTTTCTTAAGCACTTTCTTTCTTGCAACAGAATAGCCGAAGAAACCTATTGGTGCCTTTCTAAGAGGCATATATTCTCCATGAACATATGATACAAGACCAAGCTTTGTATAGTCAATCTTGCCGTCTTCTGAAACCACATCTTCGTTTACATTCACGTTTACAATTTCACCTACGAACATGTCATGTGTTGGATATTCGTGAACTTCAATAACCTTACATTCAAGGTTGATTGGACTCTCTTCAATCATTGGACATCCTGTAACTGCACCTTCAACTTTATGAAGTCCCATTTCTTTGAATTTGTCTACGTCTCTTCCTGACTTTACACCACAGAAATCAGCAGCCTTTACAAGATTTTCATTAACCAGATTGATTACGAATGTTCCCTTTTCCTTAATGATATCATGCGAAAATCTGGATTTTCTTACGGATACATAAGTGTACGGCGGTTCAGAATTGATGATACCAGTCCATGCAATTGTAATTGCATTGGAATTCTCCATATCACCACATGTTGCAATAATTACAGGAAGTGGTGAGAGAAGAGTTCCCGCTTTAAAACTTTTTTTGTTCATTTTTCCCTCAGATATAGAAAGTGGCAGGTTAACCCTGCCACCTACAAATATACTTTCTAGTATTAAGCGTTCATCTGCTTAGCAACTTCTTCAGCAAAGTTTTCGTTCTTCTTTTCGATTCCTTCACCTACTTCGAAACGAACAACCTTAGCGATTGAAAGATCCTTGCTTACTGATTCAAGATACTTGCCAACTGTCTGCTTTCCATCTTCAGCTCTTACATATACCTGATCAAGAAGACAGATTTCCTTTAACTGCTTTGAAACACGTCCTTCAACAAGGCCAGAGAAAATCTTGTTGTTAGCGATTTCAGCCTTTTCACCTACTGCTACTGCAGCAAGCTGAGCCTTAGCTTCTGCTGAAAGGAAGTTTGGTAAGTAGTTCATATTGAAGCTCTTGTCGTTCTTCTTTTCAGTATAAACAGCAACGTCTTCTGCTCCCCAAACACCAGCAACAGCCTTGTCTAATAAGCCCTGTAAAATCTGCTTTGGAAGTGAGAATGGGTCATTTAAAGCACTTTCAAGAGTGATTTCCTTCATCTTAACGAGTTCGTCAGCTGAAATGTCATTTCTGCTTACGTACTGTGGGTTCATAGCTGCAACCTGCATAGCAACATTTGTTAATGCTTCCTTAGTAGCATCTGTAGCTTCACCGTTTCCTACAACGAGAACACCGATTCTTCCGCCACCGTGAACGTATGATGCAACAACGTCACCAGTAACCTTTTCGAATCTTCTGATTGAAAGCTTTTCACCAATCTTAGCAACCTTTGCAGTTAATGCATCTTCAACAGTAGCACCATCAAAGCTCATAGCCTTGAATGCTTCGATATCATTTGTTTCTGCAGTTAAAGCTAACTTAGCAACATCTTCTACAAATGTTACGAATTCTTCGTTCTTTGAAACGAAGTCAGTTTCTGAGTTAACTTCTACTAAAGCTGCAGTCTTCTTGTCGCATGAGAAAGCAATCTTTACTAAGCCTTCAGCTGCAATTCTTCCAGCCTTCTTAGCTGCCTTTGCAAGACCCTTTTCCTTTAAGAAGTCAACAGCCTTTTCCATGTCACCATCACATTCAACGAGGGCCATTTTACAGTCCATCATTCCTGCCCGTGTCATTTCTCTTAACTCTTTTACCATCTGAGCTGTAATGTTTGCCATAATTAAGCCTCCTTAATATTATGCTTCTACAGCTTCAGCAGCTGCTTCTTCTTTAACTTCTGCAAATGATTCACCCTGGTTAGCTTCGATAACAGCATTAGCCATAGCACCAGCGATTAACTTTACGGCACGGATAGCGTCGTCGTTTGCTGGGATTGGGTAGTCAAGATCATCAGGGTCACAGTTTGTATCTACGATACCGATTGTAGGGATTCCTAAAATCTTAGCTTCCTTGATAGCGATCTTTTCCTTCTTAGGGTCAACGATAAAGAGTGCGCCAGGCATACCCTTCATTTCCTTGATTCCGCCTAAGTACTTCTGAAGCTTTTCAGCTTCGTTCTTGAGCTGTAATACTTCCTTCTTTGAAAGCTTTTCAAATGTACCATCTTCTTCCATCTTTTCGATTTCGATTAAAGTCTTGATACGGTTTGAAATTGTCTTGTGGTTTGTAAGCATACCACCAAGCCATCTTTCAGCTACGTAGTACTGTCCGCATCTTTCAGCTTCATCCATAATAGCCTGCTGAGCCTGCTTCTTTGTTCCTACGAAAAGGATTGGCTTTCCAGTAGCTGCAAAAGTCTTCATTGCTTCATAAGCTTCGTCAACTTTTTCTACTGTCTTCTGAAGGTCGATGATGTAAATACCATTTCTTTCAGTATAGATGTATGGAGCCATCTTAGGGTTCCACTTTCTTGTCTGGTGACCAAAGTGTACACCAGCTTCGAGTAATTGCTTCATTGAAATTACTGCCATTTTTA
>JAKSSM010000109.1 GCA_024403065.1 Clostridia bacterium
TTAATCATACTGAATTCCTCGTCAAATCATTTATGCTAAACAGGCAGAAACAGCACACTGCATGTTCCACCACATATCATACCAAGTTTTGCACTTTCACTGCTTCCAAGTTCATAGTGCCTTATACAGCATGATGAATCTCTTCTTGCATCAGTGAATGCCGCATACTCAATTGGACCACCACCTATTGTATCAATCTGACCATCATGAGTTACAAGCATCATGCTTCCCACACCTCTTGGAGCAGAACCTGTCTTTTCAATTATGATGCAGAGTACACCGTTCTCCTTACTGTTAAGGAGTTCTGATGAAACAGATGAACTGGAAATCCTATTCTTTTCCTGAATAATTTCAGAAAGAATGCTTACAGCAATTTCTCCTGGTGTTACAGCTCCAATAGGTAAACCGATAGGTGCATGTAGTGTCTTGATTTTCTCATCTGATGCACCCTCTTCTTTAAGTCTGTTTACAGTCTTTGCCACCTTTCCCCTGCTTCCTATCATTCCAACATACCTGTAGTCGCTTTCAAGAACAGTCTTTACGCAGATGTAGTCATCCTTATGACCCGAAGTAACAACAGTATAGAATCCTCCAGGAACGAGGTAATCTTTCAGATTATCAAAACTGTCACAGATAACCTTTTCAGCTTCAGGAAAACGTTTAATATCTGCAAATTCAGGACGAGGATCCATAACATGAATGCGGTAATCAAGTCTTGATGCAAACTCTGACAGTTCCTTGGAAACATGACCACCACCTAAGATCATAAGGACTGGTTTTGGTGCAAACCATTCTTCCTTTATGAGTGAAACATCCATATCGGATTTTAAAAGTGCTGCAATGGCACGCTGATACATTGAGCCGTCATGTGCTGCGTATATTTCTGTATTCATATACTTTCCTTCCAGGTTCTCCATATACCCTTTCCTTATGAGCTTCTGGATATGCTCTGGTGTAATAACTGTGTCGTCTGAAATATCAAGACACTTCTTTACATATTCAAGTCTGAAAGCAACATCCTTAGCAGGCTTTCCCAGGGCATGAAGTCCACATACTACAATTACTTTATCTGTGTTTTCTGGATATACCGGTTCTTTGTCATTCGGATACTTTATAGGAAGATGCTTTGAACCATCAGCTTCCACAAGAACCTCATCCGCATGATAACATACTGCTTTATACGTTTCTTCTGAAAGTGAAGAAATCTTAATTCCCTCTGGAACACCAGCCATTACGTATCCTGTTTCTTCCAGCTTTCTTATTATTTCTTCAGCATCATCAGAAAGAACTGTATCTGGTTCAATAAGCATATGGGTTGTAGTTGTAACAAATACTTTCTTTCCCTCTTTTATGTATTTATCTTTAAGTGTGTGGATCAGACTGGTTTTACCGCCTGAACCAACAACCGCTGTTATCATAGATTACGCTCCTTTTTGAGATGCATTACTGCTTCAAGCACGCCTCCAGCAATACAGCGTGCCTTGTCAGATACTGTGAAACAGTTATTAAATTCGTCTGCTCTTGGATCAATATCTGCAATCTTGAATCCTTCAGTCACAGGATATCCATCACGGATAAGTCCACGGAGAATTCCGTCAAGTGACGCTGTAACAGGAACTTCACCATCAGCAGTTTCTATAACGGCTATAGTATCACCATTTTTTACTGTATCTGTAATTGATGCAACATTTCTTAATATTCCGGCTTTTGGACTGTGAATTACACGTTCTTTTCCAAAGCCTCCGATTATTCCAGGAATTCCAGTATTGGGTTCAGCACATCCATCGTATATTACTCTTCCAAGATTGTGTCCCCTGTTTGTTTCAATAACTGCATCGCAATCAGTTCCTGCAGTAAATCCTGGTCCAAGTGCAACAGTTATTTCTGCCATATCCTTTGAAGTCCCAAGATTCTTCTTTGCAAGAATTCCATCAACTACTGCCAGTGGTTTAAAATGTTTTACTGCACTGCAGTCAGGATCAATTACCATAGCAATTTTTCCTTCACTGAGAAGTGCTTCTGCATTTTCTATGCTTTCTGCAAGACAGCATGTTACATTTTCAACAGTCTTTATCCCCTCATATACTGCTTCTGAAAAAGCTACATTTCTTCTGATTGCAGAAGGTGCAGATGTTTCAAGAATCAGTACAGGAAATCCAGCCTGATACAGTTTTATTACTGTCCCTGTTGCAATATCTCCGCCACCACGGACAATGATAAGGTCTTTCATGATAAACCTCGCATAAATTTCAAAAATAAAGACAGCGGAAAGAACTGATACCGCTGTCTGCCTAAATCTGACTGAATCAGAAAAATTACTTGTTTTCTCTGAAGAATACTTCTCCAGTTTCGTCATTCATTCCTTCAACAATTGCAAGGGACTCAAGCTGATATCCCATATTACGGATAATCTGTCCACCAATCTGGAAGCCTTTTTCGATTGCAATACCAATACCTTCAACTGTACCACCAGCCTGGTTTACAAGGGAGATAAGTCCCTGAAGTGCACAGCCGTTTGCAAGGAAATCATCGATTATAAGGATATGGTCATCTGGTGTAAGGAATTTCTTTGAAACAATAATCTGATTTTTTGTCTTATGAGTAAAGGATTCAACTTCTGCAGTGTAAACATCACCATCAATGTTGATGCGCGTTGACTTCTTTGCGGATACGAGTGGAACGTGGAAAGGCGTGGCTACGGCACAGGCAATGCCTATACCTGATGCTTCAATTGTAAGAATCTTGTTGATAGGCTTTCCTTCAAAACGCTTCTTGAATTCTTCACCCATCTGTCTGTATACGTCAATATCAATCTGATGATTAAGGAAACTGTCTACTTTAAGTACATTTCCTGCTTTTACAATGCCTTCCTTAACAATTCTTTCCTCTAAAAAATTCATAATGACTGTCCCTCCATCTGTTCCAATCTATTTTTTAACAGTTCAAAATCCTCTATTGTATCAATATCAATAAGTTCAGCTGCATCTGTAACCTGAACAACCCTAATCAGTTCTTCGTGCTTTCTGGAAACTGCACTTCCACCTTTTCCTTCAGGAAGATTTATAAGTTCTTCAAAAAGAAATTTAGGAAACCCCATTGGTGAACCGACGGTATCGTTATACCCCGCACGGATTATTTTTTCCGGATTCTTTTTAGCCTCTTCAATCAGTCTTAAAAGGGTCTCCCTTTTAATGAGCGGCTGATCTCCAGGTACAAAGAAACAGTAGTCAATATCGTCACTTAGTGCATTTACTCCAAGTCGTACAGTATCACTTCTTAACGGCAGTTCATGACAGATGTACTGAAACTCAATTTTAGCACATAAATCCCTTACACTACAACTCCTGGTTACAACAATTTTCTGATCAAAAAGTCCATCTGATGCATCAATAATCCATTGTATAAGGGGCTTATCCTTTAGACAGGCCATAAGTTTGTTGCTCCCGAACCTTTTTCCAAGTCCGGATGCCATAATCACAAGACCGACTTTCACTTTATTTTTCTCCATAGAATGTTTCATACAGACGTCTGCTTTCTTCAAGGCAGGCGTTTCTGTATGCCTCATACCTATTAAGCCACTCCTTTCCCTCTTCTGTCAAGTAGCTTCCGCCTCCGGCTTTGCCACCAACAACACGGGTGAGGAATGAAAATCCCAGTTCTTTTTCTGCATTGTCAATGAGTTTAAGCGCCTTCGAATATGACATTCCCATTTCCATTGCAGTTGCACGAAGTGAACCGTTTTTCTCTATTCCACGGAGTAGCCTGTATGGCCCTTCTCCGAAAAACTTTTCGTTATTCTCGTTTACAAAAATGATTCTTGTCAGTGCCTTCATATTTCCTCCGAATCATAAAGTACTACAAATCTTTCTTTTCCGTTTTTTGATCTGATCTTTTCAAGTGACAGACTGCCGTATATTTTCTGCAGTTTCTCTTCGATGGATTCTGCAGTATCTCTTCTTAAATCTATGATGTCAGAAACCTTTCTGTTGTTTACCAGGACAAGGCGGTCACAGCAGTTTAATGCAAGAGAAATATCATGGAGTATAAGAAGACCAGCTCTTTCACCTTTCTTTATCCAGCTTCTTACAATTTCCATTGCCCTGTATCTCACGCTGAAGTCCAGTGCGCTTTCAGGCTCATCCATAAGAAGAAGTACACCCTCTCTTGCAAGAGCTCTTGCAAAAATCACAAGCTGCTTCTGTCCGACGCTGAGTTCCATATAGTTTTCATGGATCCTGTCTTCTAGACCTACCTGCTTAAGTACTTCTTCTGCCTTTTCTTCCATTTCCTTTCCTGGTTTTTCAAGAATTGAAAGCCATGGATTAAATCCCATCAGAACTACATCAATTACTGGAATATCAAGAGATACTCCGCTTTTCTGTGGTATATAGCTTATCATCCTTGCTGCATCTTTTACTGTCTGCTCTTCAAGGGTTATGTTATTAACCGTCACCTTTCCCTCGTGAGGAAGAACATTACAGATTGCCTTTACCAGAGTTGATTTGCCACTACCGTTTATACCGAGAATTCCGACAAGTTCACCTTTTTCTATTTCAAAGGTGATATCCTCAATTACATTACCTTTACCATATCCGGAAGTAATATGCTCAAACTTTACAAAACTCATATCTGATGCCTCCTTCTGAAGATAAGGTAAATAAGGAATGGCGCACCTATAAGACTTGTAAAGATACTTACAGGAAGTTCAGTCTGAGCTACACTTCTTGCCAGAATGTCCGCAAGTAAAAGCAGGCATCCTCCAATAATTCCTGCGAGAAACATTGTCTTTACGGAATTATCCTTTGTAAGTCTTCTTGCAGAATGTGGAGCAATAAGGCCGATAAAGCTTATAAGGCCTGTCATACTCACTACCGATGAAACTGCCATAGTTGCTGTAACCAGTACAAGAAATCGCATTTTCTGTACGCTTACACCAAGCATTCTCGCTTCTGCTTCTTCCTGACTTAACAAAAGACACTGTCTGTGAAGAAGAAAAAGAAGAAGTACACAGAATATGCAAATGATAATATTCACCATTATGGTTTCACTTTTTACACCACTAAGACTTCCCATAATCCAGTATTCGATTGATGCAAGCTGTTTCTCTGGATCTGCCATGGACTTAAGAACCATAAGTACAGTCTGTGCAAGAGAATGTACTGCAATACCAGCAAGTATTACAGTTGCTTTGCTGTCACTCCTGTCAAGCCCAGAAAGGAGGATTGCAAGAACTACAGCAATAAGTGCTCCAGAAAATGCACATGCACTAACTGATAAAACTCCTGAAAAGAAGAGAATACCAAAGGCTGCCCCTGCACTTGCTCCTGATGAAACTCCGATTATATCTGGAGATGCCAGTGGGTTTCTGAAAAGCAGCTGGAATACAAATCCGGAAATACCGAGAGCAAATCCTCCAACAAGTCCAACAACTGTTCTTGAAAATCTCAAAGTCCAGAAGATTCTTACCTGATACTGGTCTCCTCCAAGAACACCTGAAATAGATAAGGGATATTTTCCGATAAACAGACCAGCAAAAAAAAGGATGATAAGAAAAATCACCCCTATAAAAAGATATGTCCTATTACGCATTGTATGGGAGCTTTGGTTTGAAACCGTAGTATTTCTCATAGAATTCCTCAATAATGCCATTACTGTCTTCAGGTGTTACTGCTTCAGGATGCAGAATGCTTGCAAGCCATACAGAACCTAAAATGCTTCCTGGAACAGGACTGTCCCAAGACTCTATAAACGAAGGTATCTTATCTACATGGCCGTTCTTTACTGCACTGCACCCTGAAAGTGCTTTGCCACTAAACACATCTTCTGC
>JAKSSM010000011.1 GCA_024403065.1 Clostridia bacterium
TTCTTCCTTACATCTCTGCATAAGTCTTTCAGTTTTTCGTCCTTCATATATGGAGCACCCTTTTCAAGCATAAGGACTACAGGGTCAGTAAGACGCTGCTCCATTGGGTTGTTTTCAATGAGGCAGATTGCATTCGCAATTTCACCCAAAGCACTGTGTCCTATGGTACGTGCTGAATGGCCACCTTTTTTAACTCTTGATATTTCAATATCAGCATAACCTTTTTCTGAGATTACAAGTTTACCTGCAATGTTTCCATCTGGTGTATGATAGAGACTTCCGCTTTCATCAAGAATCATTCCGAAACTGATATTTCTTTCTTTAAGAGCATCACAAATAAGCTTTGCACCAGGTCTTGGTCCACCCATGATCTCTTCGTTGTATCCAAACGCAAGATATATATCAAAGTCAGGTCTGTACCCATCCTTAAAAAGCAGTTCAAGAGCATCCATATATGCAGCAAGATTTATCTTGCAGTCAGTTGTACCGCGGCCATAGAGAATACCATCTTCAACAGTAGGAGAATATGGTGGATATTTCCACATGGAAGGGTCTCCTTCATCCACTACATCCTGGTGCGCAAGAAACATTACAGGAAGTTTTGAACTGTTTCCTGACTCATAATGATAGAGAAGCCCGAAAAGTCCTATGTTTTCTTCATCATCTTGTGTACAACAGGATAAGTTTCTTCAAGATATCTGTGAAGGCCGAAAAAGGCATTGCTGTCAACTCCTATGTCATCTACCTTTGATACTGTTGGGAATTTTATCATGCCCATAAGGTGATCAAGAAAAACACTGTTATCGTAAATCATATGCTGACTCCTTTAAAAAGATGTTGAGAAATCTCTTATTACCGATTCTAGCATAAACAGAAAAGGAAATCATCTTTTATTCTATAGGAGGAAATCGGTAAATAAGGAAATAAAAAAGAGTATGATTTAAAAATCACACTCTTTGTGTTTATGATATGTTTTTCCCTATAACCAGCTTTCTACCTTTGATTTTGAACTCTCAACAGTGCTTCCGATTACTGCAAGTCCCTTTGTTACAACGGCGCCTTTTGCAGTTTTCCTGATATCAGATTCTGTGGAGGTTAATCCTGAACCCTCATGAGTACAGAAAGGATGAATGGTTTTACCCGCAAAATCAAAGCTCTCAAGGAATGTATAAACAGCCATTGGCATAGTTCCACAGTAAATAGGGTAACCAAGATAGATTTCATCATACTCTCTGATGCTTGCTGGAAGTTCTTTAAGTTCTGGTCGCGCATTACTTTGGAGGTCTCTTTTTGATTCAGCAACACATGTTCTGTAATCTGCTGAATATGGAACCTTCTGCTCGATTTTAAAAAGATCGGCACCTGTAATATCAGCAATCATATTTGCGAGTTTTTCTGTATTTCCAATCTTTATATATCTCATTTCACCGCCGAAATAGTTTTCGTCAGCCCTTGAAAAATATGCTACAAGTTTTGCCATATTATACCTCCATAAAACAAAAATGGTGTCCCCGGTGGAATTCGAATCCATGATCTTCCGCTTAGGAGGCGAACGCTCTATCCTGCTGAGCTACGGAGACATATTACCTGTATATATTATCACAAAAACGTTAATTGATACAAAAAGTTGTGATTAAGCTAAGAAGTGAGAAAGTTTAGTAATGCTGGCAATCGTATCAGAAAAGGAAATACCATTTGCATATGGGTACTTTGACTGATAAATAGACCAAAGCATATCCAGGTTGCTGCTGCCAGATATTCTGCTTAGAATTGTTTTCAAGTCGGTTGTCAGATAGCTGGTTCCGCGTTTTTTGCATGTTGCCACAAAAGCCTGCTTAAAGATCATACAGTCAATTTTGCTTTCGTACTGGGCAAGTAAAGTGTGAATATCATAGAAGTCACGCATTCTGGTATTGGCAATATCTCTGGCGAGTATAGTCTGTAATTTCTCTGCCATCACAGTTTCAATGTTATATGTCCACAAGTTTATGTTTCTGTCTTCAAGCATTAGTCTGAACGGATATTCTACAGCTCTAGGTGTGATGGCATCACCTGTAGAAATGTCAATTTTTATCGGAGTGTTAATACCATCACAAAAACTGCTAAGGTGTATTCGCAGGCCGGGATATTCCATATCATCCATGATGGATTCTAGTTTGTTTATAGTAAAGGAAACGTTATCAGGAATGGAAACATCACATATTTCCTGGATTACCTTTAAAGCTGTTCCTTCATCAAGCGTGAAGTTGCTGATGGAAGCATCAATATCCATGGTAGACCTCATGGCAACCCCTACCATGGATGTAACAAGGATCCCTCCTTTGATTATAAAATCATCCTTATATCTGGAAACTGATAACCGTTCGAGGAATCGCTCCATCATATAGAGACGCATAAGAACTCTTGCATCTGAACTGTTTTCCGCTGCAATTTTTTTGATTCGTCCTTTGATTTGTGCGGATGTTAATCCCATTGTTATAAAAGCACCTCCAAGTACTGTCGTAATAATCTATCAATCCTGAAGATTTCGGCATATTCAAACAGTCTGGTAAGATTCTTATCTGATCGTCTTGCGTAGGATTTAAGGGCGGTTGTAAAGTCCTGTGATTCAAAGCTGTTCCTGTTTCGAACGAGGTCACACATTGTGCGTTCAAGGTCATACATATAGACTTCATTTCCATTGAAATCTTTTACAGCAATCTTGCCTAAATCAAGATAGTCTTTCTTCACATAGTACGCCTTATATCCCTTAGATTTCAGTCTGCTTGTGTTGTAGCCGGAATAAATAGTGAATGTAGGTCTTTCTGGCTCATGGTCAATCAGTCCATGATAATAGAGAGCCTCATCGTGGGAGATAACGGCCTGAGGGCAGCGTTTTTTTATGATTGCAAGTTCATCAGACCACATGTCAGCTTTTGCATACATTCCATGAGAAATTTTCTCGTAGTTGTTTTCCTTCAGATATCTATAGTAGTCATACTTTGATATGCCGTTAGAAAGGATATCTGAAGTTCTGATAATGCCTGATTCATCTATATATTTCTCTAACTTAGTCATATTATCACATCCTTTGTGCTTATATAGTAATTGATTTAAGCACAATTGTCAACAAATGCGATTTGACGAATGCATCATTTGACTTGTCATAAAAAACATCTCCTGTTAAGTATTATTACACAGCATATGTACAATAAAGCGGTCCTGTATTGTTACATAAAAAAACGGAAGAGCATATCTTCCGTTTCTCATATGTAAAATGATAAAACATTTTGAATGTATTTGTCTCTAAGAAAACCTATTCTGAAATCTTACGGATTCTCTTTGCAGCGATTATTGAACCTGCAATCATAAGTACAATCATTGCAAGAACAAGAGTGCCGCCAAGAACTGTCATAGTAGTGCTTCCTTCTGCTATATAGTCTGTAAGGTCTAACGCGAAGTCCCAGATGCCATGAATAAGGAATGGAATGATGAAGGAAAGAATAAAATTCTTTCTGCGTTTTGCTCCTTCTGAGCAAAGAGCCTTATGCATAAAGTAGCCCATAATCCACTGGTAGACCATGTGGCCAGGAATCAGTCCGTTTGTAATCATTGCAACAGGGTTGAAATATACAAATTTTTCTGTGAAACCATAACCGATACCAACTACACCGGAAATAAGAATCGCTTCCTTAAGGTCAAGTTCCGGATGACGTCTTAGTACACGGAGTGAGAAGAAGAACTTCACAGCTTCTTCCAGTAGAGCAGCACGTGTAAATGCTACTGCAAAACTCTCAACGACAGTAGAGGCGTTCCCAGGAGTGAAGAAGATACTGTCCCAGATCAGTTCAAGAGCAATAATTGGAAGGGTGTACAGTGTTGCTGAAAGAAGGAATATATTAATATACAGCTTTCTGTTTACTGATTCTCTTCCTTTAAGTATGTATCTGTAGAAAAGTACAGGAGCAAGAATTGATAATAACGCTCCAAGGATAAGAAGCATTGTAAGATTCCTTTCGAAAACAGTCGGTGGCTTAAGCAATGATGATATAAAAAACAAATCGGGAGAAATCCCGATTTTTTAAATGGTGTCCCCGGTGGAATTCGAATCCACGGCCTTTCGCTTAGGAGGCGAACGCTCTATCCTGCTGAGCTACGGAGACATATTACCTGTATATATTACCACAAAGTTTCATTTTAGTATATAGTCCCCTATTGTCAAAAATAAACACAAAATCTACATATTAAATAATGTTGCTTTTATGATATAATATGCTGTTAAAGTGTGCAAAATAGTTGAAAGGTAAAGACACATGATAAAATTTAGCGTAAAAAAACCAATGACTATCTTCGTTATTGTTGTAGTAATTATTGCTCTTGCAATAATCTCATTTACAAGAATGACACCAGACCTTCTACCAAGTATTGACCTTCCATATATGGTTGTTATGACCACATATCCAGGTGCAACACCAGAAGAAGTAGAGATGACAATTACAAGGCCACTGGAGCAGAGTCTTTCTACCCTTGAGGGCATAAAAAGTGTAAGCTCGCAATCGAGCTCCAACTACTCTCTTGTTATTCTCGAATTTGAAAACGGATATAACATGGATGCAGCAACAGTTAATACACTGCAGTCCATTGATCAGATAAAGGGATACTGGCCTGAACTTGTAGGTTCACCATACCTTATGAAGCTTAATCCTAATATGCTTCCTGTTTCAGTTGCAGCAATCGATAGAGACGGTTACACTGTTCAGGACCTTTCCACTTTCTACGAAGAATATGTAAGAAACAGTCTTGAAGGTATTGATGGTGTTGCAAACATCTCAACATCAGGACAGATTGTATCCTATGCAAATGTAATGATCAGCCCGGAAAAGGTTGCCGGCCTCAACAAGAAGCTTAAGGACAAGATAAGATCAGGCTTCAATGACGGAAAGTCCCAGATCAATGCTGCAATTTCACAGATTGACAGTGCACTCCTTGCAATTGAAGACGGAAAGGGACAGCTTGAACAGGCGCACCAGTTCGGAATGATTGGTGAAGAAGACTATCAGGCAGCACTCATCCAGATTGAAGCTCAGGAAGCTGACCTTAATGACAAGAAGACAATGCTTGAGGATCAGCTTAAGAAAGTAAATTCCCAGATGAATTCAACCCTTAATGCTGCTGACATCACCGATACTATTTCAGTTGATCTCATTTCATCCATCCTTCAGGCACAGAACTTCTCCATGCCTCTTGGATACGTTCAGGATGAAGGAATGCGTTACCTGATTTCTGTAGGTGACAAGGTTACAAGCATGGATCAGATGGGTGAACTCTATCTCTTCAACTTTGAAGGAATCGGCGACATCAGACTTAAGGATGTAGCTGACTGCTTCATGAGTACAAATGAAGACAAGGTATACGGTTCCATCAATGGTAACCCTGCTGTACTTATCTCATTCCAGAAGCAGAGCAACTATGCAACTGCACAGGTATCAGGAAATATCGAAAAGAGATTTGCTCAGCTTGAAAAGGAATATGAAGGACTTCACTTCACAAGTCTTATGGACCAGGGAGAATATATCTATCTGATTATAAATGCAATCTTAAAGAGCCTTATGTATGGTGCAATATTTGCGGTTATCGTTCTCTTCCTTTTCCTAAGAGACATCCGCCCTACATTTATTACTCTTTTAAGTATTCCTATCAGTTTGACATTTGCAATTGTACTTATGTACTTCTCAAATATCACAATCAACCTGATTTCACTTTCAGGTCTTGCAGTAGCTGTAGGTATGCTTGTAGATAACTCCATCGTAGTTATTGAAAACATTTTCAGATTCCGTAGAGACGGAGTTCCAGCAAAGAAGGCTGCAATCGCAGGTGCAAAGGAAGTAGGTGGAGCTATTGTTTCATCCACACTTACTACAATCTGCGTATTCGTACCAATCCTTTTCATCACTGGTATTACAAAGCAGCTCTTTACTGACATGGCTTTAACAATTACATACTCACTTGTGTGCTCCCTCCTTATTGCTCTTACTCTTGTACCAGCCATTGCTTCCCGTATCTTTGAAAAGGATATAAAGGAAGAAAAGGAAGGTGCAAAGAAGTTCAAGGCAGGATACAAGGCATTCCTTAACTGGAACCTCAACCACAAGGCAGTTGTACTTCTTGTTACAGTACTTCTTCTTGTGTTCTCAGTAATAACTGCGCTTTCAAAGGGATTCATATTCATGCCATCCATGTCCACACCTCAGATGTCCGGTTCCATCAGAATGAATGATGAAGAGTCGACACTTGAAGAGACAAAGGAGGTAGCAAACGAAGCACTTGAAAGAATTGCAGCAATTGAAGGTGTTGACAAGGTTGGAGCTATGTTAAGCTCATCAGGAATGGGTGCAATTACCGGTCAGCGTTCAACAGGAACAGTTACTCTCTATGTAATAGTAGATCAGAATGCAAAGGTAACAGGAGACTGGATTGCTGAACAGGCAGCAGAAATCTGCAAAGACCTTCCATGCGAAGTAAGCATCAATTCAGCATCATCAGTTTCATCATATACATCAGCTCTTGGCGGATCCGGTGTAGGTATCTACCTCTATTCAAACAACCAGGATCTTCTGATTGAAGGAGCAAAAATTGTCGAAGAAAAGCTCATGACAGTTGAAGGTATCGAATCTGTTGATAACGGCCTTACAAATGCAGAGCCAGAACTTCACCTTGTAGTAGACAAGGACAAGGCAATGAAGAAAAACCTGACAGTAGCACAGGTATATATGGCAATTTCAAATGCCATGAAGAAGACATCAAGCTCCACATCAATTACACTTAACGGAAGTGAATATGATGTAACAGTAGGTAAGCTTGATGATACAGAAGTATTAAGATCAGAAATCGAAAACCTTGAAATCGAATACAAGACAAGAGATGGAAAGACAGGAAAGGTTAAGCTTCTTGACCTTGCAACAGTTACAGTTACTGAGTCACTTCCTACTATCCACCGTGAAAACCAGAGAACATATCTCTCAGTAAATGGTGCAGTAAAGGAAGGATACAACGTTACAAATGTAACTGCAGCAGTAAAGGAAGCATTTAAGGATATGGAACTTCCTGGTGGTGTTCACTATGAATTCAATGGTGAAAACGAATATATCATGGATGCAATGAAGGACCTTCTTCTGATGCTCCTTATCGGTATTCTTCTTGTATACCTTATCATGGTAGCTCAGTTCCAGAGCCTGAAGTCACCATTCATTATCATGTTTACAATCCCACTGGCATTTACTGGAGGACTTCTTGCACTGATCCTTTTAAACAAGGAAATCTCAATCATTGCCATGATCGGTTTCGTTATCCTTGTTGGTATCATTGTAAACAATGGTATCGTACTTGTAGACTATACAAATCAGTTAAGAGGAAGAGGTTACTCAAAGCGTGAAGCAATCCTTGAATCAGGAGTTACACGTATGAGACCTGTTCTTATGACATCACTTACAACAATCCTCGGCCTTATCATCATGGCATTCGGTAAGACTGCAGGAACAGATATGATGCAGCCACTGGCTCTTGTTGCCTGCGGCGGTCTTATCTACGCAACAGTACTTACACTTCTTGTGGTACCTGTTATATACGATATATTCAATGGAGAAAAGTTCAATGCGGTAAAAGAGGATGACCTTAGTATCGCTGGACTCTTGGAGTAGAAATGGAAGAACTCAGGATTTATACAGACGGAGCATGTTCAAACAATCAGGGTGACAACACCGTAGGAGGCTATGGTGCTGTCCTTGAATTCAAAGGGGTTACGAAGGAACTCCATGGCGGTGAAAAGGATACAACCAATAACCGTATGGAACTTAAGGCTGTAATCGAAGCATTCAAGGCTCTTAAAAAAGACAATCAGAAAATAGCAGTATTTTCTGACAGTTCCTATGTTATGAACTGCTTTAGAGATAAATGGTATATCAACTGGAGAAAGAACGGATGGAAGAATTCCAAGAAGGAACCGGTTGAAAACCGTGACCTCTGGGAAGAACTGATTCCCCTTACTGAAAAGCATAAGGTTTCTTTCTACAGAGTAAAAGGCCATGTAAATCTAGAGAGCAAAACAACTGATTTCAATAAGCTCTATGAAAAGTTTGTTGAATGGAACGGAAGTTCATTTACATTTGAAGATTTCAGACATGTAACTGAAATGAACAACAGATGTGATGAGCTTGCAAATGTGGGAATAGACGAGTTAAGAGAATGAGTTTTACAGTAACATCCCTCGCATCATCAAGTTCCGGAAACTGCTATCTGATAAGGTCGGATAATGCAACGGTACTTCTTGATATGGGCATATCATTAAAAAGAATAAAGGAAAGTCTCATGTTCTTCGGGCTTAACCTTAGTGATGTGGATGGTATTCTTATTACTCATGAACACAGTGACCACGTACAGAGTCTAAAGACCGCTGTAAAGAAAATGGAAAATGCTCATATATATATGAGTAAGGGAACTCTTGATGGGATCAGGACAGGGTCTACAGATACATTTACTGAACTTGTAATCCACTCGGACAGGCTCCATGCATCAGATAAAAGAGACCATTTCATGATAAAGGATATACTGGTAGTACCATTCAATGTGTCTCATGATACAAATGAGCCTGTAATGTACTCCCTTATTTCTCAGTCAAGGAAACTTTCTGTTGTGACAGATACAGGTATTGTGACAGATGAAATCTATGACAATATCCGTAGCGCAGATACACTGATTATAGAGTCAAATCATGAACCCAACATTCTTCTCTATGGATCATACCCATACAGGGTAAAGCAGAGAATACTGTCAAATCAGGGCCATCTTTCAAATGAGGCATGTGCAAAGTGCCTTGTAAAACTTATGAGTGAACTGAGACGCCCGAATGTGTTTCTTGCACACTTAAGTGACAAGAACAACACACCGGAACAGGCCAGGCTTACAATCCGTAACTTCCTTGAAGAGGAAGGATACTATGAAGGAAAGGATATATTTATAGAAACGCTCAAGAAAGATCAGATGAGCAGGGTAATAGAAATATGAACATAGATATCATATGTATTGGAAAACTGAAGGAAAAGTACTGGACAGATGCAGTAAATGAGTACGTAAAAAGACTTAAAGCCTATGCAAATGTAAGCATCGTTGAACTGAAAGAGTCAAGACTTCCTGAAAACGCATCACCTAAGGATGAAGAAAATGTAAAGCTTGAAGAGGGCAGATCAATTCTTAAGTCCATCAAGGATTCAACCTATGTGATAACCCTTGAAATAAAGGGAAAGCAGCTTTCATCAGAAGAACTTGCAGATAAAATGAGTGATCTTGCAATAAACGGCAAATCTGATATTGCATTTGTAATTGGTGGCTCATTAGGTTTAAGTCCAGAAGTCTCCGCAAGATCAAACTACAAGCTGTCATTCTCAAAAATGACTTTCCCTCATCAGATGATGAGAGTGATTCTTCTTGAACAGGTATATAGAGCGTTCAAAATTAACAGGAATGAAACATATCATAAATAACACTGACCCGGACATATCGAGCATGTTCGGGTTTTTGATTGTGAATACTGAAATATGACGGCAATTTGCTACATCTTATTTCAGAAAATGGCTACTTTTTGAAATATAGCATAGTTTGTTCTTTTCTTATTTCAAAAAGTGTGGACTTTTTGAAATAAGGAAGGTATAATTTTAGATATATTTCAGAAAGGTGATTTATATGAACAGAGCAGGAGAGTATGTAAAGAATCTGAGTGGAGATCTTGAATACAAGTCATTTCGTCCTTCAGAGCTTCCAGTAAAAGTATACATAGATAATGAGTCAGAACTCTTTGACAGCCTTTTGCGTGCACATAAGGGTCTTGCAGTTTTAAATGGTATTTCATCATTCGTTCCAAATACGGATTTATATATATCCATGTATGTACGAAAAGAGGCAATTCTGTCTTCGCAGATTGAGGGCACACAGTGCACGCTTGAAGATGTGCTTGATCCAGAAGTGGACAAAAATGTAAACAGTGATGTTTCCGATGTAGTGAACTATATTAAGGCATCTCAATATGGCATAAAGAGACTTGAGACTCTTCCACTATGTCTGAGATTTTTTAGAGAAGTACATGCGGAACTGCTGGAAGGTGTAAGAGGGGAAGAAAAAAATCCTGGAGAATTCAGAAGATCACAGAACTGGATTGGTCCAAAAAACTGTGGGCTTAAGAATGCCAGATACATTCCACCCAATGTGGATGATATGAATGCTGCCCTTGATAATCTTGAAAAATATCTGAACAGCGATGATGAACTGGACCCTATTGTCAAGGCTGCGCTGATACACTATCAGTTTGAGACAATACACCCATTTCTTGATGGTAATGGCAGAGTTGGAAGACTCCTTATACTCTTCTATCTTCTGGAAAAACAGGTAATCGATAAACCTGTGATATATATTTCATATTTCCTGAAAAAGAATCAGCTGGAGTATTATGACAGAATGAGCGAAGTAAGGAGAACAGGGAACTATGAGCAGTGGATAAACTTCTTTGCAACGGCTGTTGCGCGTGCTGCGGAAGATTCTATTGACTCCATAAAGGAACTGGTAGCTCTCCATGAGAAGGATTATGCACTCCTCCCAGAAAAGAAGAGGGAAAAGGATGCTATACATATGCTTTTCACATACATTGAATCGCATCCGATTATTGATATACGAAAGACCAGCGATGCACTGTCGCTGAGCTATAACACAGTTTCCGCTGCTGTAAGAAAACTTAGTGAACTTGGCATACTTAAAGAAACCACGAATTCATCCCGTAACAGGGTATTTTCATACGAGAAGTATCTGGAGATACTTAGAAAAGACATATAGAATGATGAAAGAAGCCTTAAAGGGCTTCTTTTTTCATAACGCTGGTATACGATATGAGTATATTTGATAACTTTTTAACAATTATTTTTGTATACGTGTTGCGACATACTGCAAAGGTTTGGTATAATGGGAGTAATATCGGCATAGTATGTCTAATTACGATATGAGATTTAACTCTAATCTATACTGAAAGGAGAAAAGATAGATGGAAAAGAAGAAAAGGATAAGATCGATGGTTATCCTCTTTTCAATTATCATCATACTGTTTGTCTTAAGCCTGATTGCTCCGGGTGGAGCTCATGAGGATGTAAAGGACATGATGCAGGATGCTGTACTTCATGAAGTGAACAAGGTGGCATTCCTCGGAATGGAAGTTAACCCTGGTCTGATTTCTGCATTTGTCGTATCGGGAATCCTCATTGTAATTGCAGTGATCTTAAGAATATTTGCAGTTCCAAAGTTCACTACAGTTCCTGGAAAGGTACAGCTTGTCCTTGAAGAAATCGTTGGACTCTTCTCAGGAATGGCAGAAACAAACAGTCACCACAGAAACAGATTCCTTGGAGCATATATTACCATTGCAGGTACATATATATTTGTAGGAACCATGTTTGAACTTTTAGGTATACAGGTAGTGACAACGGAAGGTTTATCCATATCCCTTTCAGCGCCACTTTCTGATATAAACGGGGCAATTGCCATGGGATGTCTTTCATACGGAGTAATCCTTGCTGGAGGAATCCTTGCCAATGGAACCTGGGGACTGGGACAGACTTTAAAAGATTTCTCCCTTCCAATCTCCATGAGTTTCAGACTTTTCGGAGCACTTCTATCAGGTGCTCTTGTAACTGAACTTGTCTACTACTACAGTATAACATCCATGGTTATTCCGGTAGTTGTAGGAGTGCTCTTTACAGCAATCCATGCACTGGTTCAGGCATATGTCCTTACAACCCTTGTTTCCATATTCTATGGTGAAGTAACAGAACACCGTGAAAAGAAACCAAAGGTTAAAAAGAGTAAGAAAATGAAAAATAATGATATTTTAACGGAGGGAAACTAAAATGAAAAAAAGAACAGTAAAGAGATTAGCTATCATCCTTGGAGTAGTAGTTGCACTTCTTGTAATGGCAATTCCAGTATTCGCAGACACAGTTGAAAATGTAATTGCTCCAGCTCCAGTTGCTGAAGCTGCAGAAAAGGCAGATATCACAGTTCCAGTAAAGGCTATCGCATGTGCAGTAACAATTGCAGTAGCAGCAGCAGTAGGTGCCATTGCCATGGCTATGACTTCAAAGGCTGCATCAGAAAACATCGCACGTCAGCCGGAAGCAGCAGGAGATATCAGAACAAATGCAATGCTTTCACTTGTATTCCTTGAAACACTTGTAATCTACGCATTACTTACTGTAATTCTTATTATCTTCGTACTTTAATTTAGGGAGAAATGGATTATGAACATTCCACTTAACATAAATCTGCAGCAGATTCTTCTTCACCTGCTGAACTTTATGATTCTCTTTACAGCGCTCTATTTTATTCTCTACAAGCCTGTAAAGGATTTCATGAATAACCGTCAGGCTGCTATCCGTGAAAAGGAAGAGCAGGCAGCAGAAACTCTTCTTGAAGCTGAAAAGTCAAGAAAAGAAGCAGAAGAAAGAGTTAAAGCCCTTGAAGATGAACTTAAGGTTATGAAGGCCAAGGCTCATGCTGAAAGTGTTGAAGAAGCTATCAAAGTGAAGCAGAATGCTGAGCAGGATGCAGAAGCAATTCTTAACCGTGCACGTGCATCAGCAAACATTGAAAAAGAAAGAATCCTTGAAAGCGCAAAGGGTGACATCGAAGAGATGGTAACATCTGCTACTGAAAAGATCTTAAGAGAAAAGACTACATCAGAAGTATTCGATGAATTCCTTAACGAAATCAGGGGCATATAAGGAAAAGGTATTATGAAAAAAGATTTGGAGAAAATCGCTGTACTGTATTCATCTGTAGAACCATCAGAAGAGCAGTACAAAGGCTTTCGCGAATTCCTTAACAAGAAATATGGTGAGATAGAACTCGTCTGGGAAAAGAATGAGCATGTTGAAAACGGCTTCAGACTCCGTGTAGGTCCAGAACTCTATGACTGGACTGTAAGGGGTCGTTTTGAGCAGCTGAAAAAAACAATCAAGAATGCTCTTACTGAACAGAAAGAGGATGTAATCCCACTTTTAAAAGAGACAATCGATAACTGGAATCCAAAGGCTGAGCTTCTTGAAATCGGTGTTGTAACAAAGGTTTACGACGGAATTGCAAGAATCAAGGGTCTTGAAGGGGCAACTTTCGGGGAGATTCTTCTTTTCCAGTCAGGAGTAAAGGGAATGGTTCAGGATATTGATGAGGATGACCTTGGATGTATTCTCTTTGACGTAGGTGAAACAGTATGCCAGGGTGACCAGGTAGTAAGATCCTACAGAACTGCAGGTACTCCTGTAGGAGAAGCATTCCTTGGTAGAACTGTTGACGTTCTTGGAAACCCACTGGATGGCCTTGGAGAAATCAAAGCAGTAGACTACTACCCAATTGAGCACAAAGCTCCTGGAATCATCAAAAGAAAACCTGTTGATACACCACTTGAAACAGGAATACTTTCAATAGATGCCATGTTCCCAATCGGCCGTGGACAAAGAGAGTTAATCATCGGTGACCGTCAGACAGGAAAGACCACAATTGCACTTGATACCATCATCAACCAGAAGGGTAAGGATGTGGTATGTGTTTATGTTGCAATTGGTCAGAAGTCAAGTACAGTTATCCGTGTAAGAGAAACACTTAAAAAACATGGGGCACTCCCATATACAGTAATAGTTGCAGCATCTGCATCTGACCCTGCGCCACTTCAGTACATCGCACCATACTCCGGATGCGGCCTTGCTGAATATTTCATGCACAAGGGAAAAGATGTCCTTATCGTTTATGATGACTTGAGCAAGCATGCTGTAGCATACCGTTCCCTTTCCCTTTTACTTGACCGTTCACCTGGTCGTGAAGCTTATCCTGGAGATGTATTCTATCTCCACTCAAGACTTCTTGAACGTGCCGCAAGATTAAATGATGAATATGGTGGAGGTTCCATCACAGCGCTCCCTATTGTTGAAACACAGGGAGGAGACGTAGCTGCCTACATTCCAACCAATGTTATTTCCATTACAGATGGACAGATTTTCCTTGAAAGTGACCTGTTCTTCTCAGGACAGCGTCCAGCTGTAAACGTTGGTCTTTCAGTTTCCCGTGTAGGTGGAGACGCTCAGACAAAGGCTATGAAGAAGGCTGCATCAGGTTTAAAGCTTGACCTTGCACAGTACAGAGAAATGGAAGTATTCAACCAGTTTGCATCCGACCTGGATGAAGCAACAAAGAATCAGCTTGATTACGGCAGTAAGCTTATGAGACTCCTGCGTCAGAATCAGAGTTCACCATTAAGATCATCCGAACAGGTTGCACTGCTTGTTACAGCACTCAATCACCTTTTCGATCCGTTTGACGTAAAGGATATACCAAAATTAAAGAATGAGCTTCTTGAAGTATTCAACAGGGAGCACAAGACTCTTCTGGACAGCATTGAAATCTCAGGACTTCTTGCTGATGAAACAAAGAGAAGCATATTAAAGATCTCAAGGGAGTATCTCGCAACAAAGAATGTCTAATCTCAAGGAACTTAAAAGCAGAATAAAGAGCGTTAATGACACAAAGAAAATCACAAGCGCCATGTACCTTATATCATCCAACAAGATGAATAAGGCCAAAAGAGAGTTTGACGAGAGCAGACCATATTTTAAGCTGCTTGAAAATGAGATCATAAACATATTTGCAAGTGACGTGGAGATAAACTCTGAATATTTCAGAGAAGAACATGAGGAAATCGAAGGTACATGGGGTTACTTCGTACTTACATCCGACAAGGGTCTCTGCGGTTCATACAACATCAACCTCATAAAGGAAGCTCTTCCTCATATTACAGGACATAAGGACAACAGGGTATATATGATTGGAGAATATGGAAGAAACTATCTTCTTCAGAAAAAGATACCTGTAGTGGACGATTTCAGATATCTTTCCACAAACCCAACTATGAGAAGAGCAAGAGAAATCGCAAACCGTTTTATCGAGGATTACCTCGATAAAAAGATTACAAGACTTTTTGCCATTTATACTGACTTTGAAAACGGCTTTGCCGGTGGAGAACCAAAGATATTTGAGGTTCTTCCATTCAGAAGAGAGTATTTTGAAAAGGACAGAATAAGCGCAAAAGAGGAACTGCGTTTCGTACCGAATGCAGACAGTGTACTGAACAATATCGTAGACTCATACCTTGTGGGTCTCGTATACTCAATTCTTGCTGCATCATTCTGCAGTGAGCAGGCTGCAAGAATGACAGCAATGAACAATGCCAATGACAATGCCCATGAGATTCTTTCTACACTTCAGGGTGAATACAACAAGGTAAGACAGGATCAGATTACCCGTGAAATCATTGAAATCTCATCAGGCGCAAAGGCAAAGAAAAGAAAACAGAACGAAGGGAAGAAAAAATGGAAGGAAGAATAGTAAAAATATCAGGTTCAGTAGTTGACGTTGAATTTACTGGAACACTCCCAAAAATTGAAGATGCCCTCATAGTAAATCTTAACGGAAAGGACCTCTATATGGAGGTTGCTCAGCATATTGGGGAAAACCGTGTAAGATGTATCATGCTGGACTCAGCTGATGGACTTGCCAAAAACATGCCGGTTACAGCAACAGGTTCAGGTATAAAGGTACCTGTTGGAAAGAATGTGCTTGGACGTATGTTCAATGTTCTTGGAGAAACCATTGATGGTAAGGAAAATGTATCATCTGATACTGAAAAGTGGCCAATCCACAGAAAAGCTCTTGCTTTCTCATATCAGTGCTCAATATTTGAGATTCTTGAAACAGGTATCAAGGTAATAGACCTGCTTGAACCTTATCCAAAGGGAGGAAAAATCGGACTCTTCGGTGGTGCAGGTGTTGGTAAGACCGTCCTTATTCAGGAACTTATTCATAACGTAGCTCTTGAACATGGCGGATACTCCATATTCTCCGGTGTAGGTGAACGTTCAAGAGAAGGTAACGACCTCTATCTTGAAATGAATGATGCTGGTGTAATGGATAAGACTGCACTTGTTTTCGGTCAGATGAATGAACCACCTGGATGCAGAATGAGAGTAGCATTAACTGGTCTCACTATGGCTGAATACTTCCGTGATATGGAATCAAAGGACGTACTCCTTTTCATTGACAATATCTTCAGATTCGTACAGGCAGGTTCAGAAGTATCCACACTTCTTGGCCGTATGCCATCCGCTGTAGGATATCAGCCAACACTGTCAGAAGAAATGGGACAGCTCCAGGAAAGAATCACATCCACAAAGAACGGCTCAATCACATCCGTTCAGGCTGTATATGTTCCTGCAGACGACCTTACAGACCCTGCTCCTGCAACAACATTCCAGCATCTTGATGCTACAACAGTACTTTCAAGAAAGATTGCTGAACAGGGACTTTACCCTGCAGTAGATCCACTGGAATCCACTTCAAGAATTCTTGAAGTAGAAACTGTAGGAGAAGAACACTACTATGTTGCACGTCAGGTACAGGAAATCCTTCAGAGATACAGTGAACTTCAGGATATCATTGCAATCCTTGGTATGGATGAACTGTCTCCTGAAGATCAGCTTACAGTACACCGTGCAAGAAAGCTTCAGAGATTCCTTTCTCAGCCAACATTCGTTGCTGAAAAGTTCACAGGTATCCCTGGTATCTATGTTCCTCTTTCAGAAACAGTAAGAGGATTCAGAATGATTGTAGAAGGTGAAATGGATGAATATCCTGAAATCGCATTCTATAACGTGGGCGGAATTGATGATGTTATTAAAAAGGCAGCAGAATTAAAGAAGAACGATGAAAACCTTTAGTCTCAAGATCATGACACCGGAAAAGATATTCTATAGTGGCGAGTGCGTAGCACTCCGTGTTCCACTTGAAGATGGTGAGTATGGTATCATGGCAAATCATGAAAATGTAATAGGGGCAATTGCGCCAGGAGTAGTTAAGATTACTACTCCATCTTCTGATGAGGATATAATTGGTGCATGTGATGAAGGCATCTTAAAGGTTCATGACAATACTGTCTATCTTCTCGTTGATGCTATTGAATATCCAGAGGATATTGATGAAGCAAAAGAAAGAGAAGAAATGATAAAGGCTGAGGAAATCCTTAAGTACAATCAGCAGCGTAGAGACCGCTTTATTGTAGAAGCGGAATTAAGACGTGCAGTCACAAGACTCAAGGTTAAGAAAAAATACAGAAAGTAAATATATTCAAGAAAGATTTTACATTTGGAAGAACTTTCATAAAGCTCTTCGGGAGGAATTTTAAATGAGAATCAGAAAAGAAACAGAACTGGACAGTGAAGAAATACTTCTCATTTCAGAAGTTTCAAATGCCCTTGCGCATCCTGCAAGAGTAAAACTTTTCAAGTACATTTTTGACAGAAACAGAGAACTTGCCGGAGTATGTACAAAGGAACTTGTTGAACACTTTGACTATGCACAGGCAACAATCTCTCAGCATATGAAGGTGCTGCTTGAATCTGGACTTGTTGTAGGAAAGAATGTAAACAAGTACACATACTACTACATAAATCTTGGAGCATTCAGCAAGTATCTGGATACTGTAAAGAAATTCTCAACAAGAGGCAGGGAGCAGAGGCTCCTTTTTTTATATGTTGAAATAGTTCATAAAGGTGAAACTAATCGGGGAAATGTAGAATTCTACACTTTTTCCGATTAGACTTCTTCTATGTTATTACGCAACCTCCTGGACATTCAAGAGTTTAAAAGGAAATTCTTTAGTGTCTCATTGAAGAAAATATGCTTGCGTCGAAAAACGCACAATGAAATCGTCGAAAAATGCACAATGAAATCGTCGAAAAATACACAATGAAACCGTGAAAGTGTTGATTCGATATAGCATCCACCATCTGGATGTTATAAATAAGTACTTGATAAGAGGTTAGAGTAAAGCAGAGGTTTCCCTTTATATGTTTTGTTTTTCATATCAAATATGATAAAATGTATAAACAAGAGGAAGGATACAGTCGTAAATGGGATTATTTCAAAAAGTTTTTGGCAGAAACAGGGGAACAGAAAGCCGCAAAAAAATAGCGGTTCCATTAGAATGCAAAAACCTTATTGAACTGAACAGATTCATGGAAGGACTTTTTACGTCCGACAGTTATGTATCAAGAAGAGACTATGCTTCAAAAATAATGGAGGAATCTGGAACAGTAGATTTCTTTAGAGTTTTAAAAAGAAGCAATATGCTTAAATCCTACTGTGGAGAAAACAATGTATCACCTGCGTATGTTGAAAGAATCATTGATAATTATGATGATATAAAGGACCTTGTGGATAGACATAATAAAAACTACGTCGAAAAGCATCTCAAGGTGGATAAAGAATATCTTGATAATGTTCTGAAAGCAAGCGATCCCAATATTGTTCTTGATGAAAATCAGCGCAGAGTAGTGCTTACAGATGAAGACTATGTTCTTGTAGTTGCTGGTGCAGGCGCAGGGAAAACTACAACTGTTGCAGCCAAAGTAAAATATCTCGTAGATAAAAAGAAAATAGATCCAAAGGATATCCTGGTTATTTCCTTTACAAATAAGGCAGTAAATGAACTGAAAGAAAGAATAATAGGTGAATTACATATAGAGTGTCCTATTACAACTTTCCATGCTACAGGAAATGCTATTATCAGAAAGCATAATACAGAGAAGCTTAATATAGTAGAAGAAAGCAAACTCTATTATGTTGTAAGTGACTATTTCAAAACTGCAATATTAACCAAACCTAAGGCTGTAGAGAATATTATTCTCTTCTTTGCATCATATATTGATGCTCCGTTTGACGAAGAGAATACAAAAAAGTTCATCAGTCTTGTAGCAAAAGCGAACTATACTACTCTTAGAAGCGAATTTGCTAACTTTGAAGACAGTGTAATTGACAGAAGAACAAAGAAAACAATCACCATAAAGAGTGAGCCTGTAAGATCACGTCAGGAAGTTGAAATCGCCAATTTCCTTTATCTTAATGGTATAGATTACAAGTATGAGCCAGTATATCCATATAATCTTCCATATTCACGTAAACCATATACACCTGACTTCATAATCAGTCAGGATGGAAGAGAAGCGTATATCGAGCATTTTGGTGTCACTGAAGATGGAAGAAACAACAGATACACAGCTGCAGAACTTGAAAAATACAAGAATGCAATAAATGACAAGGTAAAGCTTCACAGGGAGCATGGAACAGACCTTATATATACATTCTCATCATATAACGATAGAAGAAGTTTTACTGATCATCTGAAGGAAAAACTGATTGCTCATGGTTATGAATTAAGACCAAGATCCAGTGAAGAGGTGTTCAGAAATCTTGTTGATTCTGAAGAAAACAGATACATAAGGCGTCTTGTAAACCTTATGACCCGTTTTATTGGAAACTTTAAAACCAACGGATTTGGTAAAGATGATTTCAAGAGGCTAAGAGATGAGTCAAAGAATGAGAGAAACAAGCTGTTCCTTGACATATGCTATGACTGTTACCTTGAATATGAAAGAGTGCTTAAAGAAAACAATGCAGTAGACTTCCAGGATATGATAAATGAGTCTGCAAGACTTTTACGTGAAGTAAAAGAAATGAAGAAGAAGCTGCATTTCAAATATGTAATTGTAGATGAGTATCAGGATATTTCAAGACAGAGATTTGACCTTGTAAAAGCTCTGTCAGAGGTTACAGACGCAAAAATTATTGCCGTAGGCGATGACTGGCAGTCAATCTATGCTTTCAGTGGATCTGATATAACACTGTTCACAAAATTCAGAGAGAAAATGGGCTATGGCGAGTGTCTTTCTATAGTAAATACCTATAGAAATGCTCAGGAAGTAATTGATATTGCAGGGAACTTCATTCAGAAGAACGATAAGCAGATTAAGAAGGCACTCGTTTCACCAAAGCATATAAAGGATCCAATAATTATCTATACTTATGATGGTTCAAAAAAGAAAGACGCAGTAAGATCCAGCGGTTCTGCATATGCTGTTGCGGACGCAGTTAACAGAGCGCTTGGTGACATAATCAGAAGAAACAATGAAGAGGGAAAGAAGAAAAAACAGTCTATCCTTCTTCTTGGAAGATACAACTTTGATGGAGACCAGCTTGAAAGAACAGGTGAGTTTATATACACATCAGGTTCTGGTAAACTCAAATCAAACAAGTATCCGTGGCTTGATATTACATTTATGTCAGCACACAGTTCAAAAGGTCTTGGATATGACAATGTTATTGTCATAAATGGAAGGAATGAAACCTATGGGTTCCCATCTAAAATTGAGGATGACCCAATTTTAAATATGGTTATCCACAAGGATGACGACATTGAATATGCAGAGGAGAGGAGACTCTTCTATGTTGCAATGACTAGAACAAAGAACAGAGTGTATTTCGTTGCGCCAGAAGAAAACCCATCGGAATTTCTCCTTGAACTTGTAAACGACTACAGCAGTGTAGTAAAAATCGGGGACTGGAATGATGATCCTGAAAATGTTTCAATGTTCAAAAAGTCATGCCCTATGTGTGGATATCCAATGCAGTACAGGTACAAGAAAAACATGGGACTCAGTCTTCACATATGTATGAATGAACCTGAAATATGTGGATTCATGACAAACAGTTATGCTGCAGGGAAACTTTCAATATTAAAATGTGATTCATGCCAGGATGGTTATCTCATTGTAAAACCAAGCAAGACTTCAGACTATTTCCTTGGATGTTCAAACTACAAAAAGGATGGAACAGGCTGCAAAAATACAATGACAAGAGAAAACTACTACAATCTTGTGGGTATTACATATGATATACCGGCACCAAAGATTGAAATAACACGTGGAAGGGATATATCTCCAAAGAATGTACCTGTTGCAAAGAAGGTAGAATCTGTAAAAGAAGTACCACAGGAAAAGCGATATAAAGATGTCGAAAAGGTAGAACTCAAAGAACTTGAATTCCGCGGATACAGTATGTCGGATATTATCCACAGAACTTTCCAGGCACTTTTACATATCAGTGAAGTAAAATTCTATGGCAAAATGATGATTGCAGAAACGCTTAAGGGAACAAAAGCAAAGAAGCTCCTTACTGCGAATCTTGATAAGACTAAAGAATATGCATCACTTCACAACATGTCCATAGATGAGATATGTATTGTTCTTGAATGGGGAATAAGGTACGAGTATATAACTAAAACAACAGGTCTATATCCGGTTCTTCATCCAACTTACAAATGTGAAAGCTATAAAGACTATATCACAGACAAAGAAGTGAAAACCCTTTATGGCGCGCTTACTGCTCTCAAGGATTTCAGACTCAGAAATGAGATAGATATATGCAGAGATAGTGCTGCTCACCCAAGATTCAAAGAAATGGACACTGCAGAAATAATAAGAACTGCATTATCATGTGTGGAAAAGATGAATCATATGGGTGGTAAAAAATATGAAACCGTATGTGATATTCTTCTTGGAAGGAAGATAAATAAAGATGGTTTCTTCAAATTTACAACAATGCCTGAATATGGTGTGTTTAGAGACTTCAACAGGAATGAGATAAGAGTTCTGTTACAGGATATGCGTGATAAATGCTATCTGGTTAAATCAGGGTAAAAGGTTGAGTGCGTAGCACTTACAGAGAATCTCAGAAGCGTTGGAGAAGGAGACGATGGCAGGGAACTATTTGAAAGACTGAAAAAGACAGGAGATATAGATGAAACAGTATGATTTTCACGGAAGTATTCCAATTGATCAGATTGGAAAAGAATTAAGAGCAATTGCCATGAGACGTGAGAACTTTAAAATCCTTACAGGATATGGTTCAACAAGTGGTGTATCACGTTCAAAGGATGCAGCATTAAAGTCTCTTAAGAATATGAGAGCACAGGGGATAATCAAAGCATATCTTCCTGCAGAGAAGTGTACTGAACTTCTTTCCCATGGTGATCCATATCTTGAAATAAAACAGAGATATAAGGATGTTTTAAGTCAGGATAGAGACGCCCGTATCGGTAATGATGGAATCATATTTGTATTTGTGAAATAGAAATGAAAAGAAGAGATTTAAGTATTGAAATAAGCGAAAGCCTCATAAACAGTATCAATAGATACATTGAAGAGGAGTATATACCTGAACCAGA
>JAKSSM010000110.1 GCA_024403065.1 Clostridia bacterium
CTGGTGAAAGAAGATTAATACCATCATCTGTTGCAAGTGACCAGTTATTGTGCTTACCTGAGCCATTTACTCCAAGGAATGGCTTTTCATGAAGAAGACATACAAGACCATGTTTTGATGCAACTCTCTTCATAGTTTCCATAACAATCTGGTTCTGGTCTACAGCAACATTGACTGTTGTATATACACAGGCAAGTTCATGCTGAGATGGAGCTACTTCATTGTGCTCTGTCTTTGCAAGAACCCCGAGTTTCCAGAGTTCAACATTAAGTTCTTCCATAAATGAAAGAACGTCACTTTTAATTGAACCATAGTAATGATCATCCATTTCCTGGCCCTTAGGAGGCATAGCTCCTATAAGAGTTCTACCAGTAAATCTTAAATCTATACGCTTGTCATAAAGGTCCTGAGGTACAAGGAAATATTCCTGTTCAGCACCTACCATTGGCGTAACCTTCTTTATATTGTCATGACCAAGAATCTTTAAAAGTCTTACAGATGCCCTGGAAATAACATCCATTGATCGTAAGAGAGGAGTTTTCTTGTCAAGTGCCTCTCCATTATATGAACAGAATGCAGTTGGAATGCATAATGTTTTTTCTTTGATGAAAGCATATGATGTTGGGTCCCATGTCGTGTATCCTCTTGCTTCGAATGTTGCTCTGAGTCCACCTGATGGGAATGAAGATGCATCAGCTTCTCCTTTGATAAGTTCTTTACCAGAAAGCTTCATGATGATATCACCATCACCTACCGGTTCAACAAAGCTGTCATGCTTTTCTGCAGTAATTCCTGTAAGTGGCTGGAACCAGTGAGTAAAATGAGTTGCACCCTTGGACACAGCCCAGTCTTTCATTGCATTTGCAACTGCGTTGGCAACTTCTTCACTTAAATCTGCACCTTCGTCAACTGTCTTCTTGAGTTTTTCATAAATGTCAGAAGAAAGCGCTTCTTTCATTTTCTTGTCATCAAACAGATTACATCCAAAATATTCTGGTAAATTGTTCATATGTATCTCCATTTCAAAAATCTGCAAAATTACCAAGTTATTATATCACTTGATTCATATAAAATAAATATGTTAACGATATCAAAAAAGAAAAATCCACGTACAAACGTGGATTTATGTCCGTTATTATGCCCATTTGTCAAGGCTCTTAGGAAGTCTTATTCCTGCTGTCATTCCCTTATATGTATCTGAGAACAGGAACCATTCCTTTGTTGATTCCTTCTGTCTTAAGGTAAAACTTCTTTCGCTGTCAGCACCTGAAGATTTAAACCAGAGTTTTACATATCCATTTTCCTGTCTTGAATAGATATTCTCTGTAATTCTTAAAACATAGTCACCTGACACAGTATAGTCATTATCTACAGTTGCACCATCAAAATAACTTCTGATTACATATGGATACTGCGCAAACTGGTTCTTCAAGAAGTCTTCATCAAATTTTGATGGACTTTCAGGACCCATAACTGTATCAAGCAGCGCAATAGAAAGATCAGGATTTTCTTCAAATACTGCAAGTGCCATCATTACAGCTGCTGCAGCCTGATACTCATCAGTAAAATCAAACTCCATAAGGTCATCTGCTTTTTCAGGAATTCCTGATACAGTAACAATATGCACATTCCCTTCAACTGTGGAATTTACTTTGATTTTTTCTGCATCTGGAACTGGTGCTGGTTCCTCCTTCTCAGTACATGCAAAAATGCTTAAAGAAAGAACAAATATAAGTAATAATACAACAATCTTTTTCATGTTTTCTCCTGTCATTTGATTAAATCACTTGTATTAGATTATATCATATCGTAAAATATCTTTAAACATATTATGCCAGTTATTTATTAGACATACATAAAGGAGTAACGGATATGAAGAAAATACTTGTAATAATTATGATTATGGTTCTTTCACTCTTTGCAGTTGCATGTGGAGGCGGAAATGAACCAGTTACTACACCTGATGGACCAACAGATGGCCCTATCGATGGTCCAAATGGCGCACCACAGCTTACATACAGCAAGTGGCAGATGGATGATGATTCAATGCTTCCTGAATATCTTCCAACAGTAGAATTTGATACTGCAGGTCATTTCACATTTACGGAAAACGTATATGAAGGAATGAAGACACTTGAAGGTGGATGGAGTTCAGATGAAAAAGGTTTCTACTGCACAGTTGATATCAATGATCTTCAGGGATTCCTTGGACAGGACGTAAAGGAAATCACTTTCCTCTATGATGGAGATATGCTTGTTATCAAGACTGATATCTGCATGACAAGAGTTGACACAAAGTTCAAAAAGATCGGTTAATAAAAATGCTCACTTCGAAAGAAGTGAGCTCTTTTTTATACTATACCTTTAAGAAATGACTTTCTGTGAATTGGTGTAATACCATGTTCACTGATGCCTTCATAATGAGCTTTTGTTCCATATCCTTTATTGGATTCAAATCCGTAATATGGATATGTCCTGCTGTATTCCACCATCATTCTGTCTCTTGTAACTTTTGCAACAATGGAAGCTGCAGCTATTGAAACAGACTTTGCATCCCCTTTTATTATGGATGTCTGCGGTGTTTCTACATCAGTAAGCTTAACAGCATCGATAAGAAGATGTTCAATTTTCTTAAGACCCTTTTCCTTTAACATGATATTGGCATTCTCAATTGCCATTTTCATAGCCTTTTTTGTTGCTTCAAGGATATTGATTTCATCTATCACAAGATTATCAATTATTCCAATGCCATAGGCAACTGAATTTTCAAGAATGAGGCCATAAAGTTCTTCTCGTTTCTTCTCACTCACCTTCTTGGAATCATCTACTCCAAGAATGCTGAAATCTTCAGGAAGAACAATGCAGCATGTAACAACAGGTCCTGCAAGTGGTCCACGTCCAACTTCATCAACTCCACCGATTATCTCTATATCGGAATTGCGAAGCTCATTCTCGAATTTCTTCATTTCATGAAGTTTTTCCTGAAGCATTGCTTCACGTTCTTTTTTAGTCATTTGCCTTTTCCAGTGTAATCTTTCCTATCGTTCCAGCTCTGAACTCATCAATAACTGTTCTTGCTGTTCTTTCATAGTCTATTCTCTTTCCAGGAAGAATAAAACCTCTTCTTTTAGCAATCTCTTCCATATTCTGGATTGTGATTTCTCGTTCTCCATCAGGGTTTTCAGTGAATTCCTTAAGCTTGTATCTTTCAATAAGAAGATCAGGATATTCCCTTTCGAGATATGCAATAAGTTCAAATCCAAGGTCTGTAATATCAAGAATCTCATCCTTGATTGAACCACAGAATGCAAGATTAAGTCCTACATTCGGATCTTCAAATTTAGGCCAGAGAATACCAGGTGTATCAAGAAGCTGCATGCCGTTTTCCAGTGTAAGCCACTGCTTTCCACGGGTAACACCAGGCTTGTTTCCTGTCTTTGCTGCCTTTCTTCCTGTCAGTCTGTTGATGATGGAAGACTTGCCAACGTTAGGAACACCGACTATCATCATACGAAGTGGTTTTTTCACTTCCTTGTCTCTGTTCTTTTCTGCTTCAATCTTTTCAAGCATTTTAAGAAGTTCCTTGATTCCCGTACCTTTGTTGGCATCCACCTCAATCGACTGGAATCCCTGCTTTCTGTACTTTTCCTTCCATTCCTGGTTGGATTTTGAATCAGAAAGGTCACTCTTGTTTAAAATGATTATTCTCTTTTTGTCTTTTACTATGGAATCAATAACCGGATTCTTTGAAGAAACTGGAATTCTTGAATCAAGAAGTTCAAGAACAAGGTCACACACCTTGAGATTTTCTTCAATAAGCTCTCTGGTCTTTTTCATATGACCAGGGTACCAGTTAATGTGCGCTAAGCTTTCTGCCACTTAATTTCTCCCACTTTATTAAATAGAATGTGAACAATAAACGATAATGCAATTACAATCACAATTGTAGCAATGTTGGATAACAGTTTAATACTGATAAGTCTGAACATTGCTGTAGCAATCTTTCCGCCAAAGATCATCTGAAGTCCATACATCTCAAGAGTAAGTTCTCCAAGACTGTCAATAAATCTGTTTGGTTTAACAAGGCTTATAAGCATCATACATCCCATTGAAAGAGGAATTGATACTACATAGTAGAATTCTCTGATGAATGAGTAGAATGTGTTCCTTGTAAGATAAAGAATCGCAAACCCTGCTATGAAAAACAGGAGTCCGAGTGCAAGTGTCTTTTTATCTGAAAGATTTTCAAATACCTTCTTCTTTGCAAGAAGATGACCGATTATGATAATCGGAAATCTGTTAAGCATAATAAAGATACTTGTATAGTTTGTGAGGTTAGTAACCGTTGCTGCAACTGCAAAATATACAATAAATGCAATTACTGGAGCAAGTATGCTGTTTTTTCTGTAAAGCCTGTCATAGAGTGGAAGTATCAGATATACAATCATAATTGCAGGAATGAACCACAAAAAACTTCCACCACCGCGGATAAAGAGGTTTACTCCACTTACTGTAAGGAGAAATCTCGAAATATCCCATGAACTGTAAATGAGCATTACTACTGAAAAAACAACAAACGGAATATAGATTTTTTTGAATCTGTTAAGGATAAAATCCTTGAATTTTCTTTCCTTTGACGCATAACTGTATGCTGAAAGGAAGAAGAAAATATCAACACCTATATAGCAGATTCTTTTTAAGAATGCTTCGAATTCATACGCCTGACTCTGTGGGATAGACACTGGTATCCACAGGTGAAATATCACAATGAGAAGCGCTGAAAACAGCATTATTCCCTTTTTGTTTTTCATTTCAAATAAACTTTATATTAGTCATCAAATGAAGCTGGAGCCATAACGAAGAATACGAAGTTTCCTGATACTTCTGCCATCATTTCATCAGCTTCTGTACAGATATTCCATCTCTTGTTTGCATTGTCTTCAAGAGTCTTCTTGAATGCATCTGGGTTGTCAACTTCGAATACATATACGATATATGGCTGTACACCCATCATTGACTTGATTACTGCAGCATTCTTGTATCCAGTGATTTCAGTATCAAATCCTTCGATATACATTCCTTCTTCAATCTTGAATGCATCTGTCATAATTGGAACAATGTCCTGTGATTCATCGTGAATCTTCTTGATAAGTGCTTCAACATCAGAATATGAGCCTGCATTTGCCTTGAAGAGTTCTACAAGCTGTTCAGCTGGTGTTCCCTTTGCTTCTTCTTTCTTTCCACATGCTGTCATAGCTAATACCATAGTTAAGATAAGTACTAAAACAACAATCTTGCTAATCTTTTTCATAAATATCCTCCTTTTATTATAAAATAATGTTCCCATAATATGTGCAGCATACATAGAAACTACTATATCCGATTCAGGTTTCAATTATACCATATGCGATAAGTGTTTGAACCCCTACTAGTATATAGCAGCATAATCGCATTAATGGTTACATATTTCTGTGAACTATATTTTAATTGTTATAAAAAAGGGAATCGTAAACGATTCCCTTTAAGTTTCCTATTCTTCAGCGCTCTTGATTCTAGCAGCCTTTCCTGTTCTTTCTCTCATGTAGTTGAGCTTAGCTCTTCTTACACTACCCTTCTTAAGAACTTCGATCTTTTCGATCTTTGGTGAGTGAATTGGGAATGTCTTCTCAACACCTACACCTGAAGAAATCTTTCTTACTGTGAATGTTTCTCCGATTCCGCCGTTCTGTCTCTTAAGTACAAAACCTTCGAAAGTCTGGATTCTTTCACGGTTACCTTCCTTAATCTTGATGTGTACACGTA
>JAKSSM010000111.1 GCA_024403065.1 Clostridia bacterium
ATTTTTCCATTCCTTCAGCTATTTTCTCTCCTGTGCTCATATACCTTTTCTTGCAGTCATTTGTACCAAGCATGATTACAAGGATATCAACAGGATAATGGGATTCAAGAATGACAGGAAGATATTCAAGACCGGAACGTCCCACACGGTTTGGAAGGATATCAGGTCTGTCATCATCAAGGGATGTGGTTCTTCCGTTAAGGCCTTCTTCAATTACACGGTAGCCTTTTTCTTTTACCATATCATTAAGAAGTGTTGTCCATCTCTTTTCATAGTCAAATCTTGAAGCGGTTACAGGATCATATCCAAATGTATTGGAATCACCATAACAGAGTATGTTTTTCATTGGAATTCTGCCGTCCTTTCGCTGAATACGTCTCATTATATAGAAAAGAACTGTGTCAGTCAAGGAAAAACATCTGTATAACTTGCATATACAAATCTGGTATGATAAAATAAGTTAAATGCAGTGAAGAGGAAGGTATACTGACTGTGCTTGCTTAGAGAGACGGCGTTTGGTGAAAGACCGGAGAAGCATGCAGTACATTGCAGCCTTGGAGCAGCGCGCGGAACAGGATTATTCCCAAGTAAGATGCGACGGGTTCGCCCGTTAAAGCGATGGGCCATGATAGTGGCCTCAAAGGTCCAGTTTGAGAGAACTGGATGAAGTAAGGTGGTACCACGAGATTCTCGTCCTTATGCAGTCAGCATCAGGGCGTTTTTTTATACGCCCAAAGAGAAAGGAAAAGAAAAACATGATTATCGGAACAACAAAAGAAAGAAAGAACAACGAATTCAGAGTAGGACTTACACCATCAGGTGTAAAAGAGCTTGTAAATGCAGGAAACACTGTATATGTTGAACATGATGCAGGTCTTGGCGCAGGTTTCCCTGATGAAAAGTATGTGGAAATGGGTGGAAAGATTCTTGGAAGTGAAGAGGAAGTATTTGAAAAATGTGACCTTGTGATCAAAGTAAAGGAACTTGAACCTGAAGAATTCCATCTCCTCCGTGAAGGACAGATGCTTTTCACTTATCTTCATCTCGCATCAAATCCTGATTTTGCCAGGGTTCTTCTTGAAAAGAAGGTTACAGCACTTGCCTATGAGACCATAAAGGATTCACAGGGAAATCTTCCATGCTTAAGACCTATGTCCCAGATTGCAGGCCGTCTTGCAATCCATGAAGGAACAAAGTATCTCCAGAGATCCTTTGGCGGACGTGGAATCATGCTTGGAGGTGTTCCAGGTGTAGAAAGAGGAAAGATTGTAATACTCGGTGCAGGAGTATCGGGACTCTATTCTGCAAAGGCTGCAGTTGGAGTTGGTGCTGAAGTAACTGTTCTTGACAGATCTCTTTCAAGACTTGAAAAGGTAAATGACCTCTTTGGTTCATCCGTTACCGAACTTTACCTGAATGAAGGGAATATTGAAGAAACCATAAAGGAAGCAGACCTTGTAATCTGCGCAATCCTTGTACCTGGAGATGCAACACCAAAGCTTATAAGAAGGGAACACCTGAAGCTTATGAAGAAGGGTGCGGTAATTGTAGATATCTCCATTGACCAGGGTGGATGCTGTGAAACATCCCATGTTACAACTCATGAAAATCCTGTATTCATTGAAGATGGTATCGTTCACTACTGTGTAGGAAATATGCCTGGTGCAGTTCCATATACGTCAACAGTTGCCCTTACTTCAGAGACTATCAAGTACATCAGAGCTCTTACTGAAAAGGGACTTATTAAAGCACTTAAAGATGATCCAGGTTTCATGAGCGGTCTTAATATTATTGATGGAAAGTGTGTAAATGCTGCAGTAGCAAATGCTCTTTCTCTTGAACTTTCAGAAGTAGAATTCTAATATTTGGGAGTGGATTCATCCACTCCTTTTTATTTAATATACATAGTCTATCCTTCTTCAAAAAAAGGGCATTCTGTGATAAAATATATAAGATATTTTGGGAAATATTTGAGATAAAAAACGGGAGACTAAATGAATTTAGAAACATTAAACAGCAAACAGAAGGAAGCAGTACTTCATACAGATGGTCCACTTCTAATCCTTGCAGGTGCAGGTTCAGGAAAGACTCAGACTATGACATACCGTATGGCATATATGATTGAGCAGGGAGTAAGACCTTATGAGATTCTTGCAGTAACATTCACAAACAAGGCTGCAAATGAAATGAAGGAAAGAGTAGAAAGACTTGTCGGTGCAGGCACAAGTGCCTGGATCATGACTTTCCATGCCATGAGTCTTCGTATCATCCGTACAGATGCTGACCTTATAGGCTATACAAGAGACTTCACAGTATATGATACTGTTGACCAGAAGACCCTCATAAAAAATATAGTAAAAGACTTCAACATTGATACAAAGATGTATCCTGAGAAGTATCTTCTTTCCACGATTTCAAAGCAGAAGGAAGAGATGCTTGATCCTGAAGCATACTATAACCTTAACTGCTCCGGTATGAATATAAGGGCAAAGACTGTCTACAAGGTATATAGAGAGTATGAGGATAGACTTAAAAAGAACAATGCCATGGACTTTGATGATCTTCTTCTTAACTGCTACAGACTTTTAAAGAAGAATCCTGATGTTCTTCTTAAATATCAGAACAGATTCAGATATATCATGGTAGACGAGTACCAGGATACCAACCATATCCAGTACGAGATTATAAAAATGCTTGCAGAAGGTTATGGAAACCTCTGCGTAGTAGGAGATGATGACCAGTGTATCTATGAGTGGAGAGGTGCTGATATTTCAAATATCCTTTCCTTTGAAGAGGACTTCAAGGATGCAAAAGTCATCAAGCTTGAACAGAACTACAGATCATATCAGAATATTCTTGAATGTGCATATTCAGTAATAAAGCACAACAGGGACAGAAAAGACAAAAAGCTCTGGACATCAAAAGAGGGTGGAGACAAGGTTCTCTACAAGAAATTCAACAGTGACAAGGACGAAGCATATTATGTGGCATCGGAGATTGAACTTCTTTCTGGTGGAAAGAACTATGACAGATTTGCGATTCTCTATCGTACCAATGCCCAGTCAAGACTTTTTGAAGACTCACTCCGTGGAAAGGGAATCCCATATCAGATTCTTTCAGGGTTCAGTTTCTACGACAGAAAAGAAACAAAGGATATGATTTCATATCTGAGACTTGTAGTTAACCCTAAGGATGATGTTTCATTCTTGAGAGTAATAAACGAGCCTAAGCGTGGAATCGGTCCAAAGGCTATAGAAAACCTCCGTGGAATTGCAGCAGCTCACAACGTATCTCTTTTTGAAGCTGCAGCAGATGCTGAAGTTCAGGAGAGCTTTGCAGGAAAGGCAGGAGCAGAACTCAAGAAGTTTACAGACCTTATTCTTGCATGTTCAGTAAATCAGGATACCCTTACAGTTTCAGATATATATGATGCTCTTCTTGTAAAGAGCGGATACCTTGCATCTCTTGAAGCTGAGAAGACTCTGGAAGCCCAGACAAGAATTGAGAACCTTCTTGACTTCAAATCGTTCATTTACGATTATGAGCAGGAGATGGCAAAAACTGAGGAAGAAGCAACACTTTCCACTTTCCTCTGGAAGGTTTCAACCGACAGCGCTCAGGACAGCTATGACAAGGATATGGGTGCTGTAACCCTTATGACCATGCACAGTGCAAAAGGACTTGAATTCCCTGTGGTATTTGTACCAGGTATGGAAGATGGTCTTTTCCCTGGAAGCCGTGCCATTGAAGAAGGAAATATGGAAGAGGAAAGAAGACTCTGCTATGTTGCCTTTACCCGTGCAAGAGAGAAACTTATTCTTTCAAGCTGTGCCTACAGAATGCTCTATGGTCATGGAGAATACCAGAGAGAATCCACATTCTTAAGGGAAATTGATCCAAAACTCTTTGATGAAAGAGGAGACAGCGTATATCAGGGAACAAAGAGAAATGTAGTTGGTGTTGAAAGAGGAACACTGGATGGATTCAGCCGTCCTGTTCTTAATCCGTTCAAGATTGCTATCCAGGAAGTAAAGGAAACAAATGACAGTGCTTCATTAAACAAGGGAGACCGTGTACGTCACAGCAAGTTCGGAGATGGAACAGTAACAGCAGTAAACAGCACAATAGTAGAAGTTAACTTCGATATGGCAGGACTGAAGAAGCTTGCCGTAGGTATTGCACCACTTAAGAGGATATAGACTATGGAAAATCAGTTAAACATGTTCAGTGAAAAAGATGTAAAGGTTGAGATGCAGGAGATTATCGAAAGACTTAATGCTGCATCAAAGGCATACTATCAGGAAGCAAAGGAAATCATGTCAAACTATGAGTATGATGCTCTCTATGACAGACTCTGTGACCTTGAAAAGGTAACAGGAATCATCATGTCCAATAGCCCTACTCAGAATGTAGGATATGAGATTATCTCAGAACTTCCAAAGGAAAAGCATGATTCAAAGATGCTTTCACTTGACAAGACAAAGGATGTAACAGTTCTTGCCAATTTCCTTGGAAAGGAAAAGGGCGTCTTATCATGGAAACTTGATGGCCTTACAATCGTACTCACATATAGCGGCGGTAAGCTTATAAAGGCTGTAACCCGTGGAAATGGTGAAGTTGGAGAAGTAATTACAAACAATGCAAAGCAGTTCAGAAACATCCCATTAACCATATCGGCTAAATGCGATATGGTTGTTCGTGGTGAAGCTGTAATATCCTACGCTGACTTTGACAGAATAAATGAAGCAATCGGTGACAACAAAGCCCAGTACAAGAATCCAAGAAATCTCTGTTCTGGTTCTGTACGTCAGCTCGACCCAAAGGTTACAAAGGAAAGAAATGTAGGATTCTATGCCTTTTCCCTTGTATCTGTATCAGGTGAAGGTGCACCGGATTTCAGATTGAGATCTGAACAGTTCGACTGGCTTGAAACTCTCGGATTTGAAGTAGTTGAAAGAAAGATGGTAGACCGTGAATCCGTTCCTGAAAATGTAAAATGGTTCTCAGAAAGAATTGCGGATAATGCAATACCATCAGATGGTCTTGTACTTCTTCTTGATGACATTGAATATGGAAGATCCCTCGGTGTTACTGCCAAGTTCCCAAAGGATGCCATTGCATTCAAGTGGCAGGATGAGGTTGCTCAGACAGTTCTTCGTGAAATTGAATGGTCTGCATCAAGAACAGGTCTTATCAATCCTGTTGCAGTCTTTGATTCAGTTGAACTTGAAGGAACAACAGTAAGCCGTGCATCCGTTCATAACGTTTCAGTTCTCCGTGAACTGGGACTTGGAATAGGAGACACAATTACGGTCTACAAGAGCAATATGATTATTCCTCAGATTGCAGACAACCTTACAAGATCGGGAAATCTTGAAATACCAAAGGTATGCCCTGTATGCGGAGGAGACACTGTAATCCACAGTGAAAACGGAGTGGAAACTCTCATCTGCATCAATCCTGAATGCCCGGCAAAGGAAATAAAGGGATTCACTCATTTCGTATCCCGTGAAGCAATGAATATTGACGGTATGTCAGAAGCAACTATTGAAAAGCTTGTTGATGTAGGTCTCATTAAAGAATTTGCAGATATCTTCAGAATTGATGATTTTAAGGATACCATAGTTGAAATGGAAGGCTTTGGTGAAAAGTCCTTTGAAAACCTCAGAAATTCTGTTAAAAAGGCATCTGAAACAACATGTGAAAGACTTCTCTACGCCCTTGGTATTCCAAACTTCGGAAGAG
>JAKSSM010000112.1 GCA_024403065.1 Clostridia bacterium
GCGTAGTTACTGCAGGAAGTGACCTAATTGACGGCCAGTACATAGGTGCTATCACTGCAGTAGACAGAAGCAGTGCAGTTACTCTTAACATCCGTGTGAATGGTACTCTCAGCCTTTACGGAAAGAACGGTATTCTTGCAGGATGTACAAAGGAAAAGGATTTCAACACATCTCATGGTGATACATATGTAAAGATAAATGGAAAAGGCAACATTAATATTTACGCTGAATCAGCAGGTATAACTGCAAAATCACCAAGACTTTTCAGTGGAAGCACATACAAAGGTGGAGTATTATCAGTAGATGAAAATGTAAATCTGAATATTCTCTTAAGTGCAAGAAACAGCAGGGCAACAGGAATCGATATTGGTAACGTTCCAGGTTTTTCAGTATATGTAAAGGGAAATGCATCCCTTGCAGTAAGTACTGTAAATGGTGTGGGTATCAACAGGGATGCTGCAATGCAGTATGCAGTTCTTTCAAAGGACCCTGCCCATGAAACCTATGGAAATCTTAAAGGAAGCTGGTATCTGGCAGTTCCTGAAGGAAAGCTTGAATCAGGAACAGAACTTTATTCCCCAAACAGCTATTCAGTTATATCATCTATTGGAACAAATCAGGAATTCAACTTTGATATTGACAATGCATATGTAAGAGAGAATCCATGCCTTACATACAGACTGACCTTCCTTACAGCTGATGCATCAACAAACGCTGGTTTTGCTCTCGTAGGTTCTGCTGATGACAGGGAACTCAAGTGCAGCTATACACTTAAAAAGGCAGGCCCTCAGGTATTTGATATGGGAGTAGCTATCTATCCTGCCTATGTAAGCAGCACTATAAAGGAAGTTCACGAAACACTGACTTTTGATGTAAATGGTGAGCATAACCATAACTGGATTCTTGTTTCAAACAGTGCAACATGCGTAAATGCAGGAGAAATGAAGTGGACCTGCAGTATCTGCAGTGAAGGAAAGAGTGAAGCAGTATCTGCCCTTGGACATCTCTATCCAAAGGAATGGTACGATAACGGCAAGGAACACTACAGAGTATGTATCCGCTGCAATGAAACAACAGATAAAGGGGAACACAAGTGGGTAAAGGGTGTGGCTAAGCACATGTCCTGCACTGAAAATGTCTACCCATATACATGTTCCGTATGTAAAGCAAAGAAAGAGGAAACTGAAAAGCAGAACGGACAGCACAAATTCAGTGCATATCGTGGAAATGAGAGTGGTCACTGGAGAACATGTACCGTATGCGGATACAGTGAAACAGGTTCGCACAAATTTGAAACAACGTCATGGGGTGAGATTCTCTGCAGTGCCTGCAAGTGGGGTGGAAAGACTGGCGGTGAAGATATCTACTGTAATGTGAGCACAGTATGTCCACATATTACTGCGGAGATTGATATCTCAAGGCTGAGTGCGGCTCACAGGGACAGAATCAAAAACGGCGATTATGAATCAATGCGCTGGTACAACAATGGAAACAATGCGACAATCAAGAGTGATACTCTGAAGTACAAGACAAGTACCGGTGATATGGGTAAGTACAACAAGTATGATGGACTTCTTGAATTCATGATCATATTCAATGAGAACGATTATGACCTCTTTGCCATAGGCCTTGAATGGGTAAGCCTCAAAAAACTTCCTCATGTCAATGGTTATCCTGCAACATGTGACACAGAAGGTGTAAAGGAGCACTACATTTGTGCATGTGGAAAAGCAATTGATAAAAACTATAACGTAATCGATATAAAGATTCCAAAACTCAAGCACAGCTATGATGATGTATGTGATGCAACATGCAATCTCTGTGGTGCAACAAGAAATGCTGAGCACGATTTTGAAACTGTATGGACGGTAAAGGATAAGGCACACTTCCACAAGTGCAAGAAATGTGGAGTACAGAAGGATTACGAACTCTGTATTGCTTCAGGCTGGACTATGGAAAAGGAAGCTGGATGTACTGAAGCCGGTCATGCATATCAGAGTTGTATAGTATGTGGAACCAAGCTTGCTGAAAAGGATATTCCAAATGCCCATGAGTTTACAGACTGGGCATATCTGAATGGCGCAGACTGTACTACTTCAGGTGAAATGAAGAGGGAATGTCTTAAGTGTGGAGCAGAAGAAACCATGCTCGTTGTAATTCTTGGCCATAGAATTTCATACGATGAATGAAGTGAAGCCTCTTGTATCAGTGGGGATACTGAAGCATATTACAGCTGCGAAAGATGTAAGAAGCTTTTCTCTGACAGTGAAGGTAAAAATGAAATACCAAAAATCCCTGAGAGCGGTGAAAAGAATATGGCAAACCATGTTGGTGGATTCATGGAATTTGATGACAATTCTCACTGGATCTTATGCGCATGTGGTGCGCATCTTTATAGAGCGGCCCATTCTTTAGACAATATGGGAGCATGTACTGTCTGTGATTTTGTAAAGAGTGGTGCTTCACACAACTCACCATATGGTTCGTCAGGATTCCCATTCTGGATTATAATTGTCGTTGCAGTAATTATTATCCTTATAGTCCTTCTTGTACTTTTTCTCAAGAAGAAAGATAAAAAGGCGAAAAAAGAACCTGAGAGAAAGAGGACTGCAGAAGATAAATAGAAAAGGTAGCATTTAAGAATGATTTGCTTATGTCCCGGGGTTTGACCTCGGGACTTTCTGTTTAACTTGTTCTTAAAGCGGTAAGATGTACACTTTTTTATATTTGTGGTATAATATATGGTGCATATAGGGAGGCGTGTTATGGAAACAGTATTAGAAGTAATTGAAAGAAGAAGTTCTACAAGAGACTACTATCCAGACAGACTCTCAAAGGAAGAACTTGATACTATATTAAAGGCAGGACTTCTTGCTCCAACAGCAAGAAATGAACAGGAACTTCACCTTACAGTTCTTGATACAGGAAGCGAAATCGTTCAGGAAATGTGTCATGATCTTGACCCTGAACGTGATCCAAAATTCTACTATGGAGCACCAACACTTATCATTGTAAGTGGACTTGATTCCTTCCCATGGACAAGTGTAGATGCTGGTATTGCAGTTGAAAACATGCATCTTGCATCCATTGGTCTTGGACTTGGAAGCGTTGTTATCGGATGTATTTCAAGAGTAATGGAAAGCGAAAAGAAAGCTCACTATGATGAGGCACTCAAGCTTCCTGAAGGATACAGCTTCAAGGTTGCACTTGCAGTTGGTAAGATGATAAAGACAAAGACACCACACGAAATCAATTTTGAAAGAGACGTAACAGTACTTTAATTCATGAAGAAGAGAAATACATTAAGAACAATTCTATTAGTATGCTTTACTGCAGTTTTTCTCTTTTCACTGTACAAGGTAGTATCCATAAGACTGAGATACAGCACTGAAAACAAGACTATCGGTGCAGTTCAGGAGGATTACACTCATGTAATCACTGAAAGTGATGACGTGACAGATATTCCTGAAGATGTGCAGGAAATAGGGCTTGTTGTAGACTTTGATGCACTTCTTAATAAAAACAAGGACGTTATAGGATGGGTATATCTTGAAGGTACAAAGATTAACTATCCTGTAGCTCAGAGCAGTGACAACAATGACTATCTTAGAACCGGCGTTGACAGAAGATATTCCTGGTATGGAACTCCATTTGCGGATATGAAGTGCGATGGTATTGCAGGTTCACTTAATACCATCATATATGGACACAACATGAACAATGGTATGATGTTCGGTTCCCTTGTAAACTACAGAAAGCAGAGCTACTATGATGAACATAAGGAACTTGTTATTCTTACACCTGAAAAGAACTACAGACTTGTAATTGTTTCAGCAAATGTTGTATCCGCATATCACGAAATCTACAGCAGGGTAAACGGGGAAGCCTGCTATAACACGATTTGTGAGCTTAAGGCAAAGTCGGATATAAAGACAGGTGTTGAGATTTCAAAGGATGACAGATTTGTCACACTTTCTACCTGCTCTCTTGCCTATGATGATGCAAGACAGCTTGTAATAGGAAAACTTGTGGAAATGGAATAGATAATTCGGGGATTATAATAAAGGGGGGATTATTATGATTATCATGACAGTTTTATTTCTTATGCTAGTAACTGGATTTGTAAGACTGATATTTAGAATGGGGTTTGGTATCATAAAAGTGATGCTTTCCATAGGACTCATTCCATTCATAATACTTGGATGTATGATCCTTGGTCTAATAAAACTTGCAGTTCCACTTCTTGTTATATTCGCAGTAGTAATGCTGTGGCTTAATGATGACAGGGAAAGAGCATAAAATATGAAGAACTACGCGGACTTTTTAGTCCGCTTTTTCTTTTAAGACAAAAGCAAGGAAAAAGGTATTTTGAATGATAAAGATAGAGGGTTAATATATCAGTAGATTAGAAAGATTTATTCTGGAGGCAAATATGAAAAAGATTACTGCTGTTATATTATCACTTATACTTCTTTTATCTCTTTTTTCCTGCGGCAAAAAAGAGGAAATAGTTGTTGAACCTGTGGATGATCCTGTTTTGCCAGTAGAAAACAATGAGAATATTGAAGGGGATCCTTTAGAGTACGGAAGAGATTTATGGGAAGCAAAATTCCCTGGTGAAAACATCTGCCCATTCTATATCGAAGAAAATGGAAGAGAAATGAGTTATTACTGGGTTTCAGGTTTTACAGGCTGGGAAGGAACAATTGAATCATGGCTTAGTCAACCATTCAACTGGAACGGATGGCATAAGACAACTGACGGTTTGATTGTAAATAAAGATGAGACACTGAAGATTACAGAAAACTGGGCTAATGGTGAAGAAAGCATGTCAAGCTACTGCACAGTTACTACTGAAAAGTACGACAGTGAAAATCAGGGAACTTCTTATGATACTGATTCTGTAACCTCTGCATATGCATTCAATCCTCCACAGGATAACTACTTCGTTGAAATCAATGTATACGACGAAGGTAAAGCATATGTTTATTCAGTTGAGAAAAAGGAAAATGTATTTACTGTAATTGACGAACTGCAGGACAGAAGAGTCAGATATGACTACAACGAAGAGACTGCATATACTGACGATTTCAGGGAAACTTATGGATGGACAAAAGACGGAGACTGGTTCGCTGATGCACCATCATATGAAGAGCAGACTGTTTCGGAATTTGCATATTTTGAAGACTATTTCATGGGATTCTTCTATGGATACGGAAAGACTGTGGATCAGCTTAAGGATTTCCTTACAGGTACAGAAAAGATTGCTGACTGTGGTTGCTGGATATTTGATGCCAATGGATTCAATGGCGTTGATCTTAAATTCTGGATCAATATGGAGAACGGAATCTGTATGAAGATGGAAGATAAAGATGGCGTATGCTTTGAAGTAACAAAGATTGAATATAGCGTAGAGTAAATTGAAAGGCCCACGACTTCGTGGGCCTTTAGTATTTAGAAAAGTTCTGTTACAAGTTTTACAATGAATATTGCAATTACTGCAATCATTACCGGTTTTACAAACTTTGCATCCTTCTTTGCAAAGAGTGTAGCTCCGAGGTAGTTACCGAGGATTCCAAACACTCCTGCAGTAAGTCCCAGTGGGATAAGGACCTTTCCGTTCATGAGATAAACGAGAAGGGATGAGATGTTTGTAGTAAGGTTAATGGCCTTTGTTATGCCGTTAGCCTTTTTTGTATTCATATGAGCAACTGCAGTAAGGA
>JAKSSM010000113.1 GCA_024403065.1 Clostridia bacterium
TTTATTTAAAGCTAAGGGGAATACAAATGAGACACTTGCGACTCTTATGATGAATTATATTGCGACACAGTTTGTTGCATTCTTCACTATTGTATGGGAGGTTCCTAAGGGTTCAGGTAAGATTGGTATCATTAATCAGGATAGTCATATCGGATGGTTGCCAGAGATTGGTAACAAGTACATGCTTCCAATAATTGTAGCAGTCATTATAACTGTGGTTATATATTTTTATCAGAAATATACAAAGCATGGTTATGAAATATCGGTAGTAGGTGAAAGTGAGAATACTGCAAGATACATAGGTATCAAGGTTGAGAAGGTAATCATAAGAACAATGCTTCTTTCAGGTGCAATCTGTGGTATTGCCGGACTTCTCTTGTCAGGTGGTATTAATCATACTATTACTACTACTATAGTAGATGGTCAGGGCTTTACAGCTGTTATGGTATCGTGGCTTGCTAAATTTAATCCGTTTACCATGATTGCAACAAGTTCTCTTATTGTGCTTATGGATCGTGGTGCGAGTGAGATTTCTACAACATTCGGATTGAATGAGTCATTTGCAGATATCCTTACAGGAGTTCTGTTATTCTTCATTATTGGATGTGAGTTCTTTATAAGATACAAACTCTCATTTAGGAGTAACAAAGGAAAGGAGAAAGAGTCATGATAGATTTAGTAGCTTTTATACCAAGAGCTGTTCAGCAGGGAATACCGCTTCTTCTTGGTAGTACAGGTGAAACTATTACAGAAAAGTCGGGAAATCTTAATCTTGGTATTCCAGGCGTAATGTATGTTGGTGCTATCAGTGGCGTAATTGGTTCTTTCTTCTATGAGCAGTCATGTGCAGGGGGCGAGATGAATGGATTCCTTGCAATTATGATTCCACTTATGTGCTCGTTGATTGGATCGTTACTGATGGGATTATTGTACTGTTTCCTGACGGTATCACTCAGGTCTAATCAAAACGTTACAGGTTTGGCAATGACCACTTTTGGTGTTGGCTTCGGTAATTTCTTTGGTGGATCTCTCATTAGAATTTCTGGTGCGGATGTTCCATCAATTGCTCTTTCCAACACATCAGCTTATTTTAGTAAATCGTTACCATTTGCAGGCTCGCTTGGATGGTTCGGGAAAATATTCCTGTCATATGGTTTCCTTGCATATGTCGCTATAGTAATTGCTCTGTACACATCCTATGTGTTTAAGCATACACGTGTGGGACTTCATTTGAGAGCAGTTGGAGAAAACCCTGCGACAGCAGACGCGGCAGGTGTGGATGTTGTGAAGTATAAATATCTTTCAACATGTATCGGATGTATGGTAGCTGGTCTTGGAGGCCTCTATTATGTAATGGACTACGCCTGCGGTGTATGGTCCAATGACGCATTTGGTGACAGAGGATGGCTTGCAATCGCGCTTGTTATCTTCACAATCTGGAAGCCTGATTTGGGAATATTTGCATCTATATTATTTGGTGGATTGTATATTCTTTACCTCTATATACCAACAGGTATGGACCATATGGAATTAAAGGAATTATATAAGATGCTTCCTTATATAGTTACTATGATTGTTCTTGTTATTACAAGTATGAGAAACAAAAGAGAGAATCAGCCGCCGGCAAGTCTTGGAACTAACTATTTCCGTGAGGAAAGATAAGTTGGTAAATTGAATAAAAATACCTTGATAAATAATGGGAAAACATAGGACAAATACTAGGTTTTCCCGTTTTTTTATTGCTTTTATATTGGGTATTGGTTATATTAACAAAAGTTTAAATGTATTTAGAAAGAGGGTTTTTGTATGACAAAGAGAATTTTATCTTTTGTTATGGCTTTGCTCTTAGTTGTGGGAACACTTGTGGCTGTTCCAATGGGAGCAAAAGCAGAAGGAACTGAAAAGACTTATACCTTTTCAGAACTTGATTCACCTATGGAGTATGGACTTACTTCTGAGGTTAAAAGTGATGGTACTTTAGCCATTACATTCCAGGATCAGTACAAATCTAAATTCTTCAAGATTCCAGATGATATTGATCCATCAACAATCACAAAGGTAACATTTAAGGTTACTAAGGGCGATGAAGCAGACTTAGCGTTTAAGCTTCATGATCAAGCGGATTATGATTCTGACAATAAGGAAGGAACTCCTGTTTCATATGGAAAGGCAGAGGTTATTCCTTCAGCTGGAAAAGCAATTAAATACTTTTCTATCATGTCTCTTAATGGAGGCAATACAGATGCAGAAATTGCAAGCGTAACATTTGATGTGTCTGGTGAGGGCAGTGGTTCATCAGAGGAAGCTGCAATCGAAGGTGAGAATATTATTCCAAATGGTAATTTCGCAGATGCTGATACATCTATGTGGACCGCAGAGAGTGGAACAGCAAAGATTACTACTGGCGTAAGTGATACACCTATTTTTGATGATGTTACAACATACGGAATTATCAATGACAGAACAAGACCATATGACTGTTTTGGAATGGATATAACAAATCTTGTTACAAATGGAAGCACATACGCATTTTCATTTTATGCAATGCTTTCAGATGAGTATGAGGGTGCACCTTCAGACCAGAGACAGGTTGGTTTGGCGCCATATGTAACTTCTGGTGGAAGTACAACATATCTTGGTTCATATTCAGCAGAGCTTAGAGGAGATGTATCTCAGCAGCTTACACCAGGAAAATGGACAAAATTCCAGGGTACATTTAAGGTCGCTGCAGCGGGAAATCTTGACCAGGTAGTTATTCGTCTTCTTGAGCAGGGAACAAACTACGGTGAAGGTGATTGCGTTAAAGGTGAATACTATGTAACTGGTGTTTCTCTTATAGATATGAACATTGCATCAGGTTCTATTGAGAAGGCAATTCCTAGTCTTCGTGATGTAGCTGAAGCAGATTTTGGTGCAGATTTCATCATGGGTACATCAATTACTGGTTCAGAAATCAATGATCAGGTATTGCTTGATCTTGTAAAGAAGCATTTCAATGCAATTACTCTTGGTAATGAATTAAAGCCAGATGCCATGTTTGGATATAGCAATAACGTATGTCCAGGTACAGTTGAGGCTGAACTTAACGGTGAGAAGATCAGAGTACCAAAGGTTGATTTTTCAAGAGCAGAAAAGATGCTTGATTATATCAAGAACTGGAATGATGAAAATCCAGATAAGCAGATAAAGGTGCGTGGTCATGTTCTTACATGGCATTCACAGACTCCTGAATGGTTCTTCCATGAGGATTATGATGCGAAAGAGCCATATGTTTCTGTTGAAGAGATGAACAAGAGACATGAGTGGTATATTAAGACAGTACTTGAGCATTTTGTGGGAGAAGACAGTCCATATAAGGATATGTTCTACGGATGGGATGTTGTTAACGAAGCAGTAAGTGACAGCACAGGTACATATAGAAGTGACAAAGAGAATTCAAGCTGGTGGGCAGTTTATAAGAGCAATGAGTTCATCAACAACGCATTTGTATTTGCTAACAAATATGCACCAGAATCACTTGAACTGTATTACAACGATTACAATGACTGTACACCATCAAAGGTAAAGGGTATTGTAGAACTTCTTAAGTCTGTTAAGGCTACAGAGGGTGCAAGAATTGATGGTATGGGTATGCAGGGTCACTACGATATCGATTACCCAACAATGGATGCCTTTGAAGAATCTGCAAGAGCATATGGCGAAGTAGTTGGAACTATTATGCTCACAGAGTTAGATCTTAAGAGCCAGGTATACGATGGTACAGAAGCAACACTTAATATTGAGTACACAAAGCAGGCTTATAAGTACAAGGCGATTTATGATTCACTTAAGAAACTTAACGAAGAAGGAATTGTGAAGCCAACAGGTATGACTGTATGGGGCGTAATTGACGGTAATTCATGGCTCCAGGCATATACAGGCGTTGGTGGTGGCGTTACAGATGGTAGCCCACAGTGTCCACTTCTCTTCGATGATGATTATCATGCTAAGCCAGCATTCTGGGCTATTGCTGATCCAACTCAGCTCTCTCCAGAAGTTAAGATGGCTACAATCATGCAGTCAACAGTTGATAACTTTGACATGGCAGATGAGATGGTAATTGGAGAAGACAAAGCAACAGCAAAGGCTATCTGGAATCCAGGACAGCTTCAGTTCAAGGTGGATGTTAAGGACAGCACAGATGATGCATCAGATGCAGTTGTTTTATATCTGGATAAATACAACAGCAAATCAGAAGGTATTAAGACAAAGAAAATCGAAATTGCAAGAGCAGATGGCGAGACAACAGCAGATGGTTACAGCGTAGTTATAAATGTTGAACTTGAGGAAGTTGAAAGCTACAGCTCAGTTGGATTTGATATTGTGGTTGTTGATGGTGAAGAGATGACTCCATTCAATGACACATCTCTTAAGCAGGAATCATCAAGTAAGTTCTTTGCAGATGGTGTTCTTAAGGCATGTATGTTTATTCCAAAGGGAACAGCAAAGATTGACGGTGAGATGGATGATGCTTGGGCTAATGCTGCAGAAGTAAGTCTTGATATTGTTTCGGATAGTCCTGAAGCAACAGCAACAGTCAAAGTAATGTGGGATGATGAATATCTTTACACATATGCGACAGTAATTGATCCAGTACTTAACAAGGAAGCAGAAGAAGAGCATCAGCAGGATTCCCTCGAGGTATTTATCGATGAAACTAATTCTAAGGCTGGAGAATATAATAAGGCCACAAAGCAGTACAGAATTAATTATGCTAATGAGTGCTCATTTAACGGCGAGACATGTACACAGGACAATGTTAATTCCTTCGCAAAGGAAACAGAGAATGGTTATGTTATAGAAGCGGCATTCAAATGGACAGAGGTTACACCATCGGTTGACTCTGTTATCGGTATTGAACTTCAGGTTAATGATGCCAATGCAACAAAGGCAAGAGTTGGTAATATTAACTGGAGCGATGCAACAAACCAGAGCTGGTCTGTACCCGCAAACTTCGGTATAGCAATGCTTGTTGCTGAAGGTGAGGCTGTTGTTGTGAACAAAGATGCCTCAGGTGATGCAAAGGTTGAAAGTGAAGAAGGTTCATCAAGAGCAGTTGTAGGAAGTACAATCGGAGCAGTAGCTCTCCTTGGAATCGTTGCAGCATCAACAAGACTTAAGAAAAAGAATGAAGCAAAAGCTTCTGAAGACTCAGAAAACACAGAGGAATCTGACAACAAAGAAGAATAAAAAGAGAAGGATGTGGTTTTCCACATCCTTTTTTATTAATTGTTTAAGGAATTCAGTATTTGTTTCTTCTGGATTATTGTGAGCAGGAAACCGAGGATGAAACCAAGTACCATTGAGAGAAGGAATGCTACAAAACCAGGTCCGATGTAGGCAACGCAGGTTAAGAAGCTTGGAAAAGAAAAAGCATTACAGTGAGTACCAGCCCAGCCAGCAATCATTCCGCCGAGTCCTCCTGCTATACATGCGGCAATCATAGGCCTTACGGCAGGAACATTTACACCAAAAAGAGCAGGTTCTGTTACACCAAGAGCTGCTGTAAGGGAAGCCTGATACGCAACTGTACGTCTTTCCTTATTGTTCTTATATATAATACCCATGGCAAGAGCTGCACCTGATTGTCCGTATACCGCTGCACCCACAAGTGGCATGATAACATCG
>JAKSSM010000114.1 GCA_024403065.1 Clostridia bacterium
GCTCGACTATAACCCATAGAGGCATTCTATCAGAATATTTATATTTGTGATGTTGAACGATAAGACTATCCTTGTAGTAGTTTTTTTCTTTCTTGAAATTTTCAATTATTTCAGCGTAACCCTTTTTGTTATAAAAATTGTTGATATCGTAATGCTGATCATATGGTGGCTGCTTACACTTTCTTATAGCGAAGCCGTAGGATATTTGAGTTCGATAGTATATTTCTGCCTTTTCTATATACTTACGACACAGATTTCGTATATTCTCATCAAATTTGTAAAGTTGATAAATATGTTCAAATTCTGTACCTTTTATATACTTGTTTTGGTCAAGGGTCTCCCTAAATGAGAGCGCGTACCCAGATATGCGGTAATAATTTGTTGTTTGAAGTATATTCTTAGCGGAAACAGTATCAGCTATAACTAATCCGTGTTCCTTCAGTTTGCTAATCTGCTCATCAAATGTAAGTGGCTTCTTAAGATCCATATAACCCCCATATAAGTAAAAAAGTCGAGCAGGTATGCTCGACTTGGTCCCTAATGTCCGAAAACGCTAGGCAACTCTGTTACTTGTATAATACGACACATTAATGAGAATTGCAATATTTTTCTGCACAAAAATGTAAAAAATTTCCATACGACGTGTGCGCGAGCACCATGGCGCTATTTTCTGCACTTTTCGATGAAATCTCTGTACACTGGATAGAGTTCACGGATAAGTTCAGGATGGAACTGCACGCCATGGATATATCTGTCATCCTTAATATACTCTATTCCTTCAATAAGTCCATCAGGTGACTTTGCAGTAATTTTAAAGTCAGGGCCAATGAATGTCACTGTTCTTCTATGGAGTGAGTTAACCATCATGTCATCTTTATTAAAGAGTCTGTAGAGTATACTGTCATGCTCTACATGGATGCTGTGAACATAGAAGTCCTTTTCAGCTCTTGTGATTTCTCTTGGTCTGTGGTTAACACCTGTTTCTATTGGAACAAGGTTTCTCTTTTCCTTATCGTAGAGTCTTACAGAAAACATTCCTATTTCCTGCATGCCAAGGCACACTCCAAGGATTGGAAGTTTCCTGTCGTAGGCATACTGGATGATTTCAAAGTTTACTTCCTTTACAAAGAGTCCTCCTGGAAGAAAGAGCCCATCCATCATTTCCATTGCATCAGGAATTACCTTTTCTCCGGCAAGTGGAATAAAGTATGGAATTCCGCCACACTCAAGTATTGTTTCGACATATGTATTTGTATATGAGCAGTAGTCATTTGATGGATTGTCATCCTTCATATATACAGATGTAGGCATGATTCCGATTACAGGTTTTCCGTTAAGCATACTTGATCCTTTCCTTTAACAAAAAAGGAAGTCGAAACTTCCTTTTATTTTGCAATATCCTTATATGAATAGTCGAATGAAAGTGTCTGATAGATGGATGTTGAGTTGATTCTGAAGTTGAATGTGTAGCTGTCTATCTTGTCACCATTCTTCTTTTTCATTACACGCTGAATTTCAGCAGTCTCATATGTTACTCCAGTCTTGTCGATGAAGTTTACTGTAACTGTAAGATTGTACTGATAATCAGTATTGTTCTTTACAGTAAGCTTCAGATAGTTGTATTCCTTCTTGAATGGAGTACCTGTTGTAACATTCAGTTTCTTGAACTGATCTTCAAGGTCCTTCTGGATTACAAGACTTGCTTCAGCAGTTGTCTCATAGTCGTCTCTTACATCAAGGAATGCTGTCTTGAATGATTCATCATCAGGCATGAGATCATATTCGTCATGAAGACGTGTAAGTGCATCCGCTACTCTGAATTCTGCCTGATAGAGCTTTGCCTGGGATGAATTGAGCTTTTCCTCATCAAGGGCCTGAACACGGAGCTTAAGTCCTTCAGTAAGTGCAAGGGATATTTCCTTGAGATTTGCATCAAAGAAATCCTCAAGTTCATATTTTACAATCTGGCTGTATTCAGTTCTTGCCAGTTCCTTCTGTGTTACTTCTTTTCCTTCAGCTTCATAGAGTCTGAAATGTACAAGCTTGTTTACTTCTTCAAGGAATGCATAGTCAAGGTTTGTATGCATATAGCACTCTTTAAGAAGTTCTTCACTGTCAAGATAGTTGAGACCCAGAAGATAGTCTGTTGCATCTTCCCAGAACTCATTATCAATAGCCATCTTTGCAAGATAGTATTTGCATTCTGTGAGCTTTTCTGCTGAGTCCTTGTACTTCTTTGTTACATTGAAGAAATCAAGGGCAGTCTTGTAGTCACCTGACTCATAGAGCTTTATTGCGTAATTGTAGTCTGCCTGTGTGCAGGAAAAAAGAGAAAGGCACATAAGAAGGCATAATGTAATTGCTAATACTTTTTTCATAATTATTCCGATCTTTAATAGTCTACCAATAAAAATGGTGCGGATAGTGGGACTCGAACCCACACTGTCGCCAACATGCACCTGAAGCATGCGCGTCTGCCAATTCCGCCATATCCGCACAACACGTGTAATTATACTTTATACAAAATCAAATTGCAAGTTTTTAGGTATGGGGAAACCTTCATATGGATATATTAGAATATGTTCCTGAAGATAAAATGTCAGACTTATGTCATAATTGTGAAAAAAGATATAAAAAATATTTAAAAAAGATATTGCAAAATACATTCTGTAGTGCTATACTCTCAAAGTAGTCATTTGCGAGTGTGGCGGAATTGGCAGACGCGCACGGCTAAGGACCGTGTGGTGAGAGCCTTGCAGGTTCGAGTCCTGTCACTCGCACCAATAACCTCTTTCGAAAGAAAGAGGTTTTTTCTTTGTCCTAACAGGCGTGATTGTTTAAAATATGTTGTTTTTACATAGAAGATATCTTGAAGAATTACGTACTTTATGTGTTAATATGATTAGGGAGGACACTGCTATGTCAGCACATACGGCTGCAGATGTTGCAAGATGGTTTCTTGCGTATAATCGAATTGTTGTATATGAAAAAGGTGCAGAACTACTATCCAATCAAAAACTCCAGATGTTGTTGTATTATGCTCAAGGTGCTTCACTTGCTATTGATGATAAACCTATGTTTGATGACAAAATCAATGCATGGGAATGCGGACCGGTTGTAGAAAATGTGTATCGTTACTATTCTGGAAATGCTAATTCGGGCATTTTGTTTGAAGACGATTTCAACTTTTCTGACTATACAGACGAAGAGCATGATCTACTGCAGGAAGTGTATGAAACATTCGGTCAGTACTCGGTATGGAAACTTACCAGCATGGTAAAAGATGAAATTCCGTGGTACAGCACAAAAAGAAATACTGCAATTGACAGTATTGTACTAAGAGATTTCTTTAGAAAAAAGTATTTACTTGATACTACATACACACTTGATGAAGTAATCAAAGAACTTGGACTTAATTAGGAGCACATATGATTGGTCAAAATATGCATCCTGTTTTTGAACAAGTAAAAAATACTATATAGTTACATATTTTTTCTAAAAGGTACGATATGAGCGATAGAATCAAATTAACAGAAGAATACATATTAAGAGAGCTTCCAGTAATCGAAACATTTAAAAAATGTACAAAGCAGATGTGTGATTACAGGATTGAGCACACCTTCAGAGTTGCAAAAATAGGAAGAGCAATTGCTGAAGCTGAAGGACTGGATGTGGAAAGAACAGTAATAGGATGTCTTCTCCATGATATTGGCTATACTGTAAGGTACAAGGATATGTCAGACTACAGAAATCATGGAAGAAACGGTGCAAGGATTGCAAGAGGCTTTTTAAAGGATCTGGGCTTTTCAGATTATGAGACTGATGAAATCTGTTATGGTATAGCAGTTCATGTTGATAATGTTTCAGATTTTGAGTTTACTCATACACCTCTTTCGAGAACTATAGGGGACAGTGATCAGATAGACAGGTTTGATGCCTACAGACTCTATGAGGGACTTCATACAGTAGACTATATGAATCTCCCACTAGAAAAGAAAAGAGAGTGCTGCGAAGCTAATCTAAAGAAGCTTAGAAGATATATAAAGCTTGAGTTTGGAACAGAAACGGCTACACGCATGTGGAGAGAAAAGATAGCATATCAGATCGGGTTCTATGAGAGACTCTTAAATCAGGTAATGAACAGCAGATAGTGCTGTGGTTTCATATATATAAAGGTAGATAGATAAAAATGAATGAAATACTTGATAATATACGGGTACTTTTACCTATAATGCTCATATCCTGGGGGATTGTAATAGTATTTACCATCTGGAAACCTCAGAGATATTTCAACAGTTTTCTTCTTATGATTGCATGCGGTTTTACCATGCTTTTTCTGGCAGGTCTCTTTGGAGATAATATGGGATATGCCCTTGTAATCATGTTTATACTTTTTTCAATGGTACTGTTTGCAGTACCAGCGCTTCTTGTATTAAATGGAATCGTACTTTTAAGAAAAGAAGGATTTGCACTTGCTCACATCCTGTCTCTTGCTCTTGGGATAGGCATTGGTATCGGTGAAATTGCAACAGTTATCTATGTGCTCTCATTCAGAGGCGGAATTATTGTATATGACCAGCTTTCATCTTTTATGAGTTTCATAGGACTTACAGTATTCTATTTCAGTTCTCTTGTACTCTGCTTTGTAATATATTCCATATTCATTCAGGTGCTTCCGCACAGGTACAACTTTAACTATATCATTATCCACGGATGCGGATTATCTGGTGGAGAAAGAGTAACAAAGCTTCTTTCAGACAGAATTGATAAGGCAGTTGAAGTATACAGCAGATGCAGGGTTAAACCGATGATAATCCCTAGTGGCGGTAAAGGCAGTGACGAAAAGGTAAGTGAAGCCTATGCCATGAAGAAGTATCTTATGGAAGAACGTAATATCCCAGAAGACCATATAATTATGGAAGACAGATCTACTACTACCATGGAGAATCTGAAGTTCTCAAAGGAGATTATAGACAGCCGCGAAGGTAAAAAGAAGACTGCACTTGTTTCAAGCAACTACCATGTCTACAGATGCCTGAAGTACGCAAAGAAGATAAAGTTCAAGTGCGTTGGAATTGGTGCTCATGTTGCACCATACTACTGGCCATCAGCACTTATCCGCGAATTCATTGCAGTGTTCCTAAAGAAAGGATTCCTTTTCTGGTCGCTCCTTGGATACCTCATTGTTATTTCACCATACATATATATTGCTTTTTCAAGGTAGCCCTCCTGGGTTGACATTGCGCATAAACAGTTGTATAATCCAAGGTATCAATTGATACCTTGGAGGTTTTAGAGATTGGCTGATGGATTAAACTCGAGAATTGAAACTGAATCAGAAGTAAAGGCATATATTCAGAATCTCAGATATGCAATAAATAGTGGCGCAAAAATCAATTTTCAGGCTAAACGTCTGGTTGATCAGGGGAGAGAAGAAAAATATA
>JAKSSM010000115.1 GCA_024403065.1 Clostridia bacterium
TTTCGTTCATTATGCCAATGCTTATATGTATGCTTATCTGCTATCTTCTTTCTTCAAAATTCGGACTTGATTCATGGATCTATGTTGTAGGTATTCTTTTTGGACTTGGTGCATCCTGTATGACTGCATACAAGTTCTACAGAATTGAAAAAGAAAAGGGTATTAAAGAAACCAGAAAAATATCAGCATCCAACAGACATAAATAGGAGAATGTATGAATAAACTTCAGCCTGCAGTAAAGAAAGAAACACTTAACATCATAATTTATACAGTAATTGGCCTCATTGTAATGCTCGCAAGTTTTTTTGTTGGGCATTTGTTTTATGAGGAAATGGTTCCTTTTGACTATACTGTTTTTACTGGAGGAATCTGTGGCTCAATTGTTGCTGTACTGAACTTCTTCCTTATGGCAGTTACCGTTCAGAAAGTAGCCGCAACTGAGGATGAAAGCGCAGCAAAGAACATTTTCAAGATAAGCTATTCAAGAAGAATGCTTATGCAGATAGTATGGATGGTTGTTGCTATTGTTACACCAGTATTCCACTGGGTTGCAGGAATCCTTCCACTACTGTTTCCAACACTTGGTATCAAGATCAAGGGAAGTTTTATCTTCTTCGATCTTAAAAATAGGTTAATAAAAAAGAAAAAGGAAAACAAAGATGGAAATTAATATCGTCGGACCAAAAGTCTATTTCACATTGCCGTTTGAACTTCCTATTCTTGGAAAGCTGGAAATCAGTGAAACTCTTGTTGTCAGCTGGTTGGTAATGGCTATCATTACAACTTTCTGTATCGTTATTACGAGAAACATGAAAGTTACCAATATTTCCAAGAAGCAGGCTCTTGCAGAAATGCTTGTAGAAACAGCTGAAAAGTTTGTTGTGGGCAATATGGGCGTCAAGTTCAGAAAGATGATTCCGTTTGTTGCAGCCCTCTTTGCAACAAGCCTTATATCAAATCTGATAAGCCTTCTTGGATTAAGAAGCCCTACAGCAGATTTAAGTACTGAAGCTGCCTGGGCAATTGTGGTTTTCATTATGATTACTGCTGAAAAAATCAGAACAAGCGGTTTTGGTGGTTACCTTAAAGGTTTCACAACTCCTATTGCAGTTATGACACCTTTCAATGTGTTAAGTGAACTCGCTACACCTGTAAGTATGGCATGTCGTCATTTCGGAAACATTCTTTCAGGAATTGTTATCAATGGACTTATTTATGCATCACTCGCCTTAGCGAGCAGTGCTCTTCTTGGACTTATCCCTGGAGCAGTAGGAGCATTCCTTTCACATGTTCCTGTTCTCTCAGTTGGACTTCCTGCAGTACTTTCAGTTTACTTTGACTGGTTTACTGGAGTTATGCAGGCATATATCTTCTGTATGCTTACGACAATGTATATTGCCAATGCATCAGAAGGCTAAAATTGTTTAGGTTTTTATAATCATATAAATTTAGGAGGTAATTATTATGGATTATACTGTACTTGCAAAAGGTATTGCACTTGCAGGATGCGCAATCGGTGCTGGACTTGCACTTATCGCTGGTATCGGCCCTGGTATCGGAGAAGGTAACGCAGTTGCAAAGGCTCTTGAAGCTATCGGACGTCAGCCAGAATGTAAAGGTGACGTACAGTCAACAATGCTTTTAGGATGTGCTATTGCAGAAACAACAGGTATTTACGGATTCGTAACTGGTCTACTTTTAATCTTCGTAGCTCCAGGAATGTTCTTAAAGAGACTTTAATTTGAGATAGGAGGTTATGAACAGTGGGAACACAAGATCTTGTAACACTTGTTCCATGGACATTCATAGCGCAGATTCTTAACTTGTTCATACAGGTATATTTAATCAAAAAGTTTTTATTTAAGCCGGTAAAAGATATTCTTGCAAAACGTCAGGCTCTTGCAGATTCTGAAGTTCAGAAGGCTGTAAAAGCTAAAGAAGATGCTGAAACAATGAGACTTGAGTACGAGGACAGCATGAGCAATGCCAAGGAAAAAGCGAACGAAATTATTACTACAGCTCAAAGTGACGCTCAGAGAAGAAGCGAAGAAATCATCAGCGAAGCAAACAGAACTGCAATTCAGATCAAGAATAAGGCTGAAGCAGACATACAGCAGGAAAAGATTAAAGCTATTAATGATATAAAGAATGAAATCGGTTCCATTGCTGTTGAAATTGCAGGCAAGGTTATTGAAAGAGAAGTAAGCGCTGAAGATCACGGAAAGCTTATCAGTGAGTTTATCTATAAAGTAGGAGAGTAATCATGAACCAGTTTGCCAAAATCTATGGCGATAGTTTGTACGATCTGGCTTTAGAGGAGAAACTTGCAGATGTAATTCTAAATCAGATGGAAGATATAAATACAATCTTTTCTGAAAATCCGGATTACATCAGATTATTAAGTGAAGCATCAATAAAAAAGGACGAAAGAATCGGTCTTATTGAAAAGTCATTCGGAGAAGAAGCTGAAAGATATCTTGTTAATTTCATCAAGATTTTATGCGAAAAGAATAAACTTGATGAATTTGGTGGATGCCTTAAGGAATTCAGAACAAGATACAATAAAGACAACAATATTTCTGAAGCTTTCCTTACATCAGCAGTAAAACTTTCAGATGAACAGCTTGCTCTTCTTAAGGAAAAACTTGAAAAGGCACACAATAAGACAATCATACTTCACGAAAAGATTGATCCTGGCATTATCGCCGGACTTAAACTTGAGCTTGATGGTGTTGAGATGGACGGTACAGTTCTTAGCCGTCTTAACGGCATATCAAAGAAATTGAATGAAACAATAATATAAGGATGAGATATATATGCAATTAAAAGTTGAAGAAATATCAAAAGTCATCCGCAGTCAGATTAAATATTACGAAAACTCAATCCAGCAGAATGAAACAGGTATTGTTTTAAATGTTGGTGACGGTATTGCAAGAGCAAGTGGACTTCTTAACTGTATGGCAGGCGAACTCCTTGAGTTCGAAGATGGCAGTTATGGAATGGCCCAGAATCTTGAAGAGAACAGTGTCTCAATCGTATTATTCGGCTCGGATGAAAATATTGCTGAAGGACAGACAGTAAAGCGTACAGGAAAGGTAGTTTCAGTTCCTGTAGGTGAAAAAATGATTGGTCGTGTAGTAAATGCACTTGGTCAGCCAATTGATGGATTAGGCCCAATTGTAACAGAAGAATTCCGTGCAATTGAAAGCCCAGCTCCTGGTATCTGTGATAGATGTTCAGTATTTGAACCTTTACAGACTGGTATCAAGGCTATTGACTCCATGATTCCAATCGGACGCGGTCAGAGAGAACTTATCATCGGTGACCGTCAGACTGGTAAGACAACAATTGCTACAGATACAATAATCAACCAGAAGGGAAAGGATGTTATCTGTGTATATGTTGCTATCGGACAGAAGCGTTCAACAGTTACAAACCTTGTAGAAAACCTTAAGAAAAATGGTGCAATGGACTATACAATCGTTGTTGCGGCTACAGCTTCAGAAGCCAGCCCACTTCAGTATATTGCTCCATATACAGGTTGTGCTATGGGTGAGTACTTTATGTATAACGGAAAGCATGTACTTGTAATCTACGATGACCTGAGTAAGCATGCGGTAGCATACCGTGCACTTTCACTCCTTATTCGTAGACCACCAGGAAGAGAAGCTTATCCAGGAGACGTTTTCTATCTCCACTCAAGACTTCTTGAACGTGCAGCAAAACTTGATGATGCGCATGGCGGTGGATCACTTACAGCTCTTCCAATCATTGAAACTCAGGCAGGAGACGTATCTGCATACATTCCAACAAATGTAATTTCAATTACAGATGGTCAGATCATCCTTGAAACTGAACTTTTACACTCTGGTGTTATGCCAGCAGTTAACCCTGGTATCTCAGTATCCAGAGTAGGTGGTAATGCACAGATCAAGGCTATGAAGAAGGTTGCCGGTACTCTTAAGCTTATTTATTCACAGTTCAGAGAACTTCAGTCATTCGCACAGTTCGGATCAGACCTTGATGCTGATACAAAGTCACGTCTTGATCAGGGTGAAAGAATTGTAGAAGTTCTTAAGCAGGATCAGAATTCACCTGTACCAGTAGAAAAGCAGGTTGCAATTCTTTATGCAGTAACAAAGAATATGCTTGCTACAATTGATACTCCACTTGTAAAGGAATATGAACAGGGACTCTATTCATTCCTTGATAAGGATGCAAACGGTATCAAGGCTATGGAAGATATCAGAAATACTGGTAAGCTTGAAGATGCTACAGAAGAAGCTTTAAAGGCTGCTTTAGAAGCATATACAAGCTATTTTAAGACTTTAAAGAGCGAATAATCAGGAGAATTGTAAATGGCTACAAATATGAAAGCAGTAAAGCTGCGTATAAAGAGTGTTGAAAGCACTATGCAGATTACTAAGGCTATGGAACTTGTAGCATCCTCCAAACTTCGTAAGGCAAAGGAACGTTCCGATAACTGCCGTCCATATTTCGAGAGACTCTATCAGACTCTCTGCGATATAGCAAATGAAAATACAGACTTTACTTCAATCTATTCAAAGGAAAATGAAGTAGATAAAGTATGCTATATAGTACTTGCAGGTGACAGAGGACTTGCAGGAGGTTATAACAGTAACCTTTTCAAGTGTCTTGAAAGTGACGCCGAAAGACATGATTATATGGTTCTTCCAATCGGTAAAAAAGCTGTTGAGTACTGTAAAAGAAAGAATATTGAAGTTCTTTCAGACAGCTTTGGCTCCTTAGGTTCCATGAAGGTTGATGACTGTTTCGAAATTGCGAAACTGATCTGTGATCTTTTTGCGGATGATGAGGCATTCGGTAGAATCAAACTTGTCTATACAAGATTTGAATCGATGCTTTCACAGGTACCACGTGTACTTTCACTTCTTCCACTTCCGGAACTTATTTCAATTGACGATAAGGACGAAGTATCAAGAAGAAACATCATTCTTTATGAACCAAATGCTGAAGAAGTATTTGACGCAATAATTCCTGAGTACCTTGCAGGTGTTATATACGGTGCAGTATGTGACAGTTTGGCCAGTGAACAGGCAGCAAGACGTGCAGCTATGGAATCTGCAACAAGCAATGCAGAAGAAATGATAAGCACACTCAATCTTCACTACAACCGTGCAAGACAGGCAAGTATTACACAGGAAATTACCGAAATCGTTGGAGGTGCTGAAGGCATCTAATATATTAAAAAGGAGTTCGTAATGAGCGAAAAACATATTGGAGAAGTAATTCA
>JAKSSM010000116.1 GCA_024403065.1 Clostridia bacterium
ATCCTTCAAGTATGTGATTCGTTCTTCCAGTTCCTCTTCAATAGTTCCTATTGCCTTTTCCATGTTCTCTTCTGATGTTACATAATGAGATGCAGGATAGATTGATATGTGGTTTCGCTTTGAGATAACTTCACCTGTTAGAGGATTTATTTCCTTTATTGTATCTATTTCATCTCCAAAGAGTTCCACACGGACTGCCGAGTCGTTACCTATAGGATAGATGTCGATGATGTCGCCACGTACTCTGAATGTTCCTCTTTCAAAGGCAAGGTCATTTCTCTGATACTGAAGAGCAACAAGCTTTCTAAGAATCTCGGTTCTGTCCTTTACCATACCAGGTCTTAGGGAGAGCATCTGATTTACGTAGTCAAATGGAGAACCAAGTCCATAGATGCAGGATACAGATGCAACTATAATTACATCCTTTCTTTCAGCAAGAGCAGCTGTAGCCGAGTGACGGAGCTTTTCTATTTCGTCATTTATATCCGAATCCTTTTCAATATATGTATCAGTTGATGGCACATATGCTTCAGGCTGATAGTAGTCATAGTATGATACAAAGTATTCTACAGCGTTCTCTGGGAAGAATTCCTTGAACTCACCATAAAGCTGGGCTGCAAGAGTCTTGTTATGGGATATTACAAGAGTAGGCTTGTTCACATTCTTTATGAGGTTGGCCATAGTAAAGGTTTTACCGGAACCGGTAACACCCATAAGTGTCTGGTACTTCTTTCCTTCAAGAATTCCCCTTGTAATCTTTTCTATTGCCTCAGGCTGATCACCTGTTGGACTGTATTTTGAATGAAGTATGAACTGATCCATATTATTTCCTTTCGTGTATAAAAGTATACCACATAAATATACAAGTATACAAAACATCTTATTTATTTCCACATGCATAAGATGTATAATTAGAATGTATTAGTGTATAAAAATTCAGTTTGAATCAAAAACCATGAAAAAAAGAACAAATTACATTGCAGTGCTTATCATTGGAGCAGTTACAGTTATTACCCTGTTCCTTTCACTGCGAATCATAACTGAATATACAAATCTTTCAAAAGAAAGATATGACTACAGAAAGGACCTTGAAAGTGTTTCAACATACCATGACACTCTTAAGGTATGCGGAGACAAGGATTTCGTTCCTTTCACATATCTAGATGAAGATGGAAATCCTGCAGGTTCCTTTGTAGAACTTCTCTTTGAACTTGCAAGAACTGCCGGTTTCAGAATTGAACTCACTCTCGGAAACTGGGACGAGGTACAGAAGGATTTTGATGAGGGTAAATATGATGTAATTCTTGGTGCATCATATTCCAACTCAAGGGCAAATACCATGAACTTCTCCGGACCAATCGGAGAAGACAGTATTGTATTCTTCAAAAAGGCATCAACTGTACTTCCAAGCTATATTGACCATAATTCTGATATCCGTATAGCGCTTTTAAAGGGCTCATCAGAACTTGAAAAGTTCCTTGAACCTATGTCACTCTCTGCTCTTGTAACAGAATACGGCACCCTTACAGATGCATTCTATGCAGTAGAAAATGAAGAATGTGATATCGTCCTTACAAGCTATGTAAACGGTAAGGAGCTCATAAAAAACGAAGACCTTGACTTCTCTACAGCGAGTTCAGAACTTCTCAAGCAGACATACTATATCTGTTCCCGCATCGATAATCCTGAACTTAAAAAGATCTTTGACAATGTAATTACTCACTTTGATGAATCAAACTACATAAACAAAGTCAACAACAAGTGGGCATCTGATTATGGAACTCAGCTTTCCATTTCAGACTTCTACGAGAACTACAATGAGCTTTTCATCATAACGCTTATCGTTGCGCTTCTCTTTATTGCCATATTCATATTTATTGCTACCATTACCCTCAACAGAAGAAATGACGGCAAAAAATACCGCGATATGCTTACAGGCCTTCCAACATTCAATGACTTTATCCATCAGGCATCCCGCCTTATGAAAAAAGAGTCTGACATAGACTTTGTGCTTGCAAGAACAAATGTAGACAACTTCATCATCGTCAATTCAAGATACGGAACAAATACAGGTGACGAATTCCTTAAGAGCATGGCAGGACTTATCCCTGAAACATGTTCCCTCTTCACGCACAAATATCTTGTAACAAGACTTACAGGGGACCAGTTCTGTTTCATCATTCCAAAGAATGTATTCAATCCGGAAAAGTTCTTAAGACACCTTACAGCAGGAATGCAGGAACTTCTCCCAGAACAGAATATCTCAATCAGAATGGGTGTATGCGATGTAAATGAAAAATCAAACGACCTGGTTGTTGCATGCGATAATGCCCTTCTTGCTTTAGACTCCATAAAGAGCGAATACTCAAAGAAGGTTGCATACTACGAAGAAAACATGTACAGAAAGGTACAGGAAGAAAGCGACCTTGTATCAGGCATGGAAAACTCCATAGAAAAGGGAGAATTTGTTGTATACTACCAGCCACAGACTGACTATTCCACTGGAAAGATTACAGGAGCGGAAGCACTTGTAAGATGGATCAAGCCAGAAGGAATAGTATCTCCTGGCGTATTCATTCCTCTCTTTGAAAACAATGGAATGATCTACAGGCTCGACCAGTTTGTATGGCGTACAGCCTGCCGCGACCTTTCAGAAATGAGAAAAATGGGATATGATATTCCACATATTTCAATCAATATTTCACGTCACGAAATAGGAATGACAGACCTTTCGGATGTACTTCTTGACTGTCTCAACCAGTACAGCCTTTTACCTGAAGACCTTCATCTTGAAATTACAGAAACTGCATATATGAGTAACTCTGATGTTATGTTCAATGTAATTTCAGATCTTAAGGAAAAGGGTTTCTTCGTTGAAATGGATGACTTCGGTTCAGGATACTCTTCACTTTCAACGCTGAAGAGTTCACCATTTGATCTCATAAAGCTTGATGCCAACTTCCTCCTCGACAGAGATGTCTTTGGAAGAGGCAAGATTATAGCTGAACATATAATATCCCTCTTAAATGATGTTGGACTCAAGTTCCTTTCAGAAGGAGTAGAAACAGAAGATCAGGCAGAATTCCTTATGGGAATCGGCTGCCGTATAATGCAGGGATATTTCTTCAGCAGACCAGTTCCTAAAGATGAACTTTTAAGAAAACTCCAGAGTGTAAAGGAGGAAAAGAATGAATAGTATTATGCATTACTGTGTAATTCTCCTCATATGTATCGCAATAACAGCCTATATATTCATTTTTGCAGCGAAATACAGAAAAAAAGGCAAAGTCCGTTTCTACTATATGAACTTTGTCCTTTCGGTTTTCGGGCAGTGCTTATTCGACCTTATCTGGAAACTTTCTGAGGGAAAAGTCATAAGACTGAATGGTATTTTCAGCTATACTGTAAATATCATGTACTTCGTATGTGCAACACTTATGTCATACTTCTGGTTCCTTTACAGTGAAAAGGTTCAGGCATCAAAAAAGACAAAGATGGAACGTACCATAAGTCTCATCCTCTTAAATGTACCATATGCCTTTATCATGATACTTATTGGAACTACCTGCTTCACACGTAAGGTCTTCTATATCCAGAACGGCCTGTATCACAGAGGGGATCTGTACATCCTTACAGTAATCATTCCTGCTGTATATGTCGTATACACATCCGTAAAAGCACTTTTAAGACTTACAAACAAGAAGTATTACACAAGAAGAATAGTAAACCTTTTCATTTCACTTTATGCCATTGTTCTTCTTGTGTTCCAGACAATCCAGATTATTACAAATGCGGAAATTCCTGCTGCAGAAATCGGTTCTGTAATCATTGCCTTTATCTCTCACGAGGTATACATGTATCTCAGAATTTCACTGGACTCTGTAACGCATCTTGATAACCGCTATACCTTTGAACTGGAACTTCAGAAAAGACTGTATGAAGGTACAGGTTCTAAAATATTCATTGCAATGTTTATGGTTCATGAACTCAAGAATATTGAAAAGCTCTATGGATATGAAGAAAAGGACAGAGCACTCATCAAATGCAGTGAGGTTCTTAAAGCTACTCTCCCACAGGGATTTGAACTTGCAAAATTCTCCAATTCAAAATTTGCAGTAATTGGTGAATATGAAAAACTTACAGATATGAGCAGCTACTGTGAAAAGGTTTCTGAAAGTCTCAGGGAGTTCAACAATACCCACGAACTTAAATACAACCTTTATATGAGTTTCGGATATTCCGCAAAAAGTTCCAATACAACATTTATCATCGATATGATAAATGATGCCGAACAGCAGGCACTCCTTTCAAAGGAATATAACGAAAGAGCTTAAATCCCTATTTCCCATAGGGATTTTTTTAAAGGAAAAGAGGATTAAACAATGAAAATATCCTATCTTGGAACAACAATGCTTCTATTTGACGATGGAAAGGATCAGCTTCTTTTTGACTGCCATGTAACAAGACCGTCATTTATAAAGTGTCTTCTTGGAAAGTTTGAAACTGATATCAGTGTTTCAGAAAGTGTAATAACGGACTGTAAAATCAACAGACTGAGAGGAATATTCATCTCCCACTCACATCATGACCATGTAATGGATGCACCATTTTTTGCACTTAGATGCAATGCTCACATTTATGGTTCCGAGTCAAGCCTGAATGTTGCAAGAGGCGGAAATGTAGAAGAGGAAAAAATCCACTCATTTGAAGAATGTCGTGAATTCAGTATCGGCGACTTCAGGATAAAGGTACTTGATTCCATTCACTCAGTTCCTCACTGGTACAATAACAATATAGGAAAGACAATAGATGAGCCACTCACTCAACCTGCAAAAAAGAAGGCGTATAAAGAAGGAGGTTCCTATGATTTTCTTGTATCCAGCAGGGGTAAAAGTTATCTTATCCGTCCAAGCTATAACTACATATGCGGTCAGCTTGATGAAATCCATGCAGATATCCTTTTCCTTGGAATCGGTGGTCTTTCAAAAGACAGCAAAGGAAGACATGCTGCATTCTTCAGTGAAACAGTAGATAAGGTAAAACCTGAAACAGTAATTCCAATACACTGGGACAACTTCTTTACACCACTCTATGACGGAGTAAAAAAGATGCCACGTCTTGCAGAAGATACAGACCGTTCCCTCTCAATTACTAAAGAATACTGCGAATCACACAATACAGAATTCAGGCTTCTTGAGCCCCTTGAAACCATAGAAATATAGCAGATAAAAAATCCCGCCATT
>JAKSSM010000117.1 GCA_024403065.1 Clostridia bacterium
TCTGTTCACTTCTCTTCGGTCTCTTCAAGTGTATCTCAGCTGTATATGCTACACTTGATATCAATGGAGATGGAGTATTTGCTCTTGCTGAACTTGGTATCAGCCCATATGTTTACAGACTGTTACCATATTTAGTAACATTAATTGTTCTTGCATTTACATCAAAGAAGTCAAGAGTACCTAAAGCAGAAGGTATTCCTTACGATCCAGGTGCAAGATAGAATCAAATTGTTTTTAAGAGCAGGAGGTAAAAGTCCTGCTCATTTTTTGAAAGAGAATTATGTTTTTACCGGTTTCAGAAAAAGATATGAAAGAAAGAGGATGGGATTATGTTGATTTCGTCCTGGTAACAGGTGATGCCTATGTGGATCACCATTCTTTTGGTACCGCAATTATTCCACGACTTCTCGAGCAATACGGATATCGTGTTGCCATTCTTCCTCAGCCTGATACAAAGAGCAAGGATGATTTCATGCGCTTTGGTAAGCCAAGACTTGGTTTCCTTATAAACTCTGGTGTTGTTGACTCCATGGTCAACAACTATTCTGTATTCAAACACAGAAGAAGAGCAGATGAATACAGTCCTGGAGGAAAAGCCGGTGGAAGACCTGACAGAGCTCTCATTGTATATGCGAACCGAGCAAGAGAAGCTTTCAGGGATGTACCAATCATTATCGGAGGACTCGAAGCATCGCTTCGCCGTTTTGGTCACTATGACTACTGGCAGGACAAGGTAAGACGTTCTGTTCTCCTTGATTCAAAAGCTGATCTCCTTATCTATGGAATGGGTGAGAAGACAATTATTGAAATTGCAGAAGCTCTGGAATCCGGGATTGAAGTAAAGGATATTACCTGGATAAGGGGAACAAGCTACAGAAGTTCTGTTGAACCCGATGAAGGAATTAGACTTGGTGACTATCCTGTTATTTCAGAGAATTCTCCATCAGGAAAAGCTGAATATGCAAAAAGTTTCAGGATTCAGCATGAGAATATGGACTACATCTACGGAAAGGTTCTCTATGAGAAGTATGATGAGAAATCCTTTGTAGTTCAGAACCCTATGCAGGAACCTTTATCCGAAATTGAACTTGACGATATCTACAGGCTTCCATATGAAAACAGATGGCATCCGATGTACGACAGCATTGGTGGAATTCCTGCATTCAAAGAGATAAAGTTCAGTATTGTATCAAACAGAGGATGCTTCGGTGACTGCAGTTTCTGTGCAATCACATATCATCAGGGAAGACAGGTAAGAGCACGTTCAAAGGATGCAATTATTGAAGAAGTAGAAAATCTCATAAAGGATAAGGAATTCAAGGGATATATCCATGATGTCGGAGGTCCTAGTGCAAACTTCAGAGGACCATCCTGTGACAAACAGCTTAAACGCGGAGTATGTCCAAACAGAGACTGCCTCTATCCGAATGTCTGCAGAAATGCAAAAGTTGATCACGAAGAATACTTTGATATTTTAAGAACAATCCGAAAGATGGATAAGGTAAAGAAGGTATTTATCAGATCCGGTATCAGATATGACTATCTTCTTGCTGACAAAAAGTGCGACAGGTATATGGAGGAACTGTGCAAATACCATATTTCCGGTACTTTAAAGGTTGCTCCTGAGCATATTTCTGACAGGGTTCTTTCATATATGAAGAAGCCTTCCAAGGAACAGTTTATCAAATTTGACAGAAAATACAGAGAAACAAACAGGAGACTTGGACTTAAGCAGTACCTTATTCCATATCTCATTTCAAGTCATCCAGGTTCAGAACTTGATGACGCAATTGAACTTGCGCTGTTCTTAAAGGAGTATGGCTTCATACCAGACCAGGTACAGGATTTCTATCCTACACCAGGAACACTTGCAACATGTATGTACTATACAGAACTTGATCCTAGAACAATGGAAAAAGTGTATGTTGCAAAAAGTATGGAAGAAAAGAAAATGCAGAGAGCACTAATACACTACAACAAGGCTGAAAACAGGCCAATGGTTATAAAGGCACTGCAGAAGGCAAAGAGAGAAGAGCTCATACCAGTTCTTCTTGGAAATCGCCCTCAGAGCCGCAAAAATTAGATTTAAGGCGCATATGATGTATAAATCGATAAATATATTATTTGCGCAATTTGTCCCAGTAGCTCAACGGATAGAGCACCAGAGTCCGAATCTGGCGATATGAGTTCGATTCTCTTCTGGGGCACCAGATATTAAAGGAGGAAACAGTTATGAATTACGCATTTATTCATGGAATTATTCTTGATGGAACTGAAAATATGGAACCTGTTAAAGGTAAGGTGGTGCTTGTAAGAGATGACATAATATATGATATTGTAGACCACAATGGAGTTGATTTGAAAGACTATGAAATCATTGATCTTGAGGGGAAATATCTTATGCCAGGTCTTATCAACCTTCATGTACATCTTCCAGGCTCTGGAAAACCTTCAAAAAAAGGAAGCGACACAGCAAAACTTGTTAAACTCCTTACATCAAATGCGCTGCTCAGAAAAGTAGTATATATGGTTACTGCATCAGCAGCAAAAACTGAACTTATGTCAGGTGTTACAACTCTCCGTTCCGTTGGTGGCGTTATGAGTTATGACTCAATGGTAAGAGATGATATCCTTAAGGGAAAGATTGCAGGTCCTAGAATTCTTGCAGGAAACATGGGCATTTCAGTACCTGGCGGACATATGGCTGGTTCTCTTGCATATGAATGCACAAGTCCTGAACAGGCAAAGGAACTTGTTGAAATAATTGCAAAGGACAAACCTGATCTTCTCAAGCTCATGGTTACTGGTGGTGTACTTGATGCAAAGGTAAAGGGTGAACCTGGTGAGCTCAAGATGAGTCCGGAAATCATAAAGGCTGCATGCGAAAAGGCTCATGAAAAGGGTATGATGGTTGCTGCCCACGTTGAGAGTCCTGAAGGTGTAAAGGAAGCTTTAAAAAATGGTGTTGATACAATTGAGCATGGTGCAAAGCCTGATGCTGAAATGATGGAACTTTTCAGATCCACTGGAGCCAAGCTTGTTGCTACAGTTTCTCCGGCTATTCCTTTTGCACTTTTCCCAAGAGATATTACTGGAGTAACAGAAGTTGCACAGTATAACGGGGATATTGTATTCCAGGGAATCATTGAAAATGCAAAAGCATGCCTTAATGAAGGTATTATGGTTGGACTTGGTACTGATACAGGATGCCCATATATTACTCATTATGATACCTGGAGAGAAGTATACAACTTTGCGAAGTATGTTGGTGTTGACAACAGAAAAGCCTTATATACTGCTACTCTTGGAAATGCAAGGATTGTTGGAATCGATAGTATTACAGGCTCAATTGAAAAGGGAAAGTCTGCTGACCTTATTGCGGTAAAGGAAAATCCTCTCGACAGAATTGAAGCATTGAGAAATGTTTCAATGGTTGTTGCAAGAGGGAATTTAGTTATGAATCCTGCTGTCAAGAAGATGAAGCAGGTTGAAGATATTCTTGACAGATATATGTAGGAGTTGTTATGGCAGAGTTACTTAAAGGAAGTCTTGCTGTAGAAAAGATTACAGAAGAAATAAACGGAAAGGTTGAACTTCTTAAGAGCAAAGGTGTAAAGCCATGCCTTGCTATTCTTAGAGTGGGAGAAAATCCAAGCGACCTTTCATATGAAAGAGGAGTAAAGAAGAAGGCTGAACCACTCGGAATCGATGTTTCAGTAAGAGCTCTTCCTGCTCAATGCAGTGAAGTTGAATTCTTCGATGCTCTTGACGAGCTGAACAGAGACAGTTCAGTACATGGAATTCTTATGTTCAGACCACTTCCAAAGTGGATTGATGAAGATAAGGCCAGAAATATGATTGCTCCAGATAAGGATATTGATGGATGCAGTGATGCATCCTTAGGAGGAATATTTGTTGACAGACCTGTCGGATATCCGCCTTGTACTGCTGAAGCATGCATCAGAATTCTTGATGCATATGGAATTGATGTAAAAGGAAAATCCGTATGTGTTATAGGAAGATCACTTGTAATAGGTAAACCTGTATCCATGATGCTTCTCAACAGAAATGCAACTGTAACAATATGCCATTCAAGGACTGAAGATATTTCTGAAACAGCAAAGAAGAGTGATATTCTTGTTTCATGCATTGGAAAGCTTCACTATGTAACAGAAGACTTCACAAATGAAAATCAGACAATTGTTGACGTAGGTATCAACTGGAATGAGAAAACAGGTAAAATTTCAGGGGATGTTGACTTTGAAAATGTGGAAAAAAAGGTTAAGGCAATTACTCCTGTACCTGGTGGAGTTGGAGGAGTTACATCTGCAGTTCTGCTTCTGCATACGGTAGATGCCTGCATAAAATCTTTATAGTTTTTTAAGAAGAGCGAGAGCTCTTCTTTTTTTATGTAATAGAATAGTAAAAGAATAACACGCTTCAAATAACTGGAAAATATTTACAATTTTTCTGTTGACATACAGCAGAAACTGTGCTTATCATTACTTGGGAGATGGAAAAATATGGAAATAAAATTTGACTTTTCCAATGAAATATATGCTGAAAAACTTATTAAAAGACTGCTTGAAACGACCTCAGGATTATCAGTAGCAGATGCTTTATCAGAAGATTATGATGTCCTTCTAACTGACAGGTATCAGCATGTTGCTGATGAAAGAACGGTATATCTTTCAGACTTACTGACGGACCCTGTATCAATCTATTCGTCCACTGATGCCATCAGGGATTATGCTGTTTCTGTTTATGAAAAGAACTCGGGAAAATTATTCAGAACTGTGAAAAGAAAAAAGAGAACGGTTTCTTTTTATTCTGAATTCGGCGGAAGTGGCTGTACATCAGTTGCTCTTACTTATTCCAGATGTCTTGCACTGAACGGAAAGAAAACAGTGTTTATTACAAAAGGCAACTCATATATTCCTGAAGAAAAGAAAAGGAGAGCGAAAAGCCTTAAATTAAATTACCGTCTTCACTCGGGAAAAGGAGAGAGTATTACTTCCTTTATGGAAGAGGATATGTACGGTCTATACGTCATATATGTCGCTGACTTTTCGCAGATAGAGAAACTGGCAGCAAGCATAGGTTCACTGAATGAATTTGACTGGATTGTGATTGATTATGGAACGGTCAGACCTGTAACCGGTG
>JAKSSM010000118.1 GCA_024403065.1 Clostridia bacterium
TATCCGATTGCATGAGGTGTACCTGAATCTGGAACTCCTCCCACGTAATCAAGGTCTTCTGGAAGAAGTCCGTTCTTCTTGTCGTTCTGAGCCATGATCTGGCCGTTTCTGTAACGCATTACTTCAACGTTTACGCCTTCGTAGTTGGATGTAGGATATCCGTAGTATGTCCAGAGGAATGTACAGATCTTGTTCTTCTTGTGAGGTTCTGCAAGAGTCTTTACTTCATCTGCAGTGATTTCTACGATTTCTCCAGGACCAAGTTCCTTGTAGTCAGTATATTCAAGTTTCTGATATGCAAATGATTCAAATGCTACACAGAAACCATCGTCTGCTTCGGATTTACCTATAAGGACTGGTGTTCTTCCAAACTTGTCACGTGCTGCAATAATAGTTCCGTTCTGTGTAAGGATAAGGATTGAAAGAGAACCGTCAATCTGATCCTGTGCATATCTGATACCATCAACGAAGTTGTCCTTTTCACTGATAAGAGCAGCGATAAGTTCTGTTACGTTTACAACTCCTCCTGTCATGGCATCAAAGTGTGCATAGTTGGATCTTAAGTACTTTCCGATAAGCTCCTTCTTGTTGTTTACAACACCTACAACTGAAATTGCAAATGCTCCAAAACGGGAACGTGCAAGAAGTGGCTGTGGGCTTGTATCATTGATACATCCGATCGCGGCATGACCGCTTAATCTTTCAAGGTCAGCAGCAAACTTTGTTCTGAATGGAGTTGAAGAGATATTGTGAATTTCTCTCTGAAGTCCTATTTCATTGTTGAATGCTGCCATACCACCACTGGATGTTCCAAGATGTGAATGATAGTCTGTTCCAAAGAATACATCTGATACTGCATCTTCTTTCTTAACTGCGCCGAAGAATCCGCCCATTTTTTACGCCTTTCTTTTTTTACCAATATTTCTGTTTAAATTTATTTTTCCTTGAAGAAAAGTTCTGAAAGTGTCATTGGATCGATATATTCGCCATCCTTGTAAACTCTCATGTTACCGGATGCGATTTCGTCAATTAACATTACATCGCCATTCTTGTCATAACCGAATTCGAACTTGATATCATAGAGAACAAGACCCTTTTCAAGAAGGTCATCAGCAACAATCTGAGTAATCTTCTTTGTCATTTCCTTAATGTCGTCATACTGCTTTTCAGTCATAACACCAAGAGTTACGATTCCGTCCTTTGTTACAAGTGGGTCACCCTTTGCGTCATTCTTGAAAGTCATTTCAACATATGCAGGAAGGTCAGCTCCAAGTTCAATGTAGTCGCTGTATCTCTTGTAGAATGAACCTACAGCCTTGTGTCTGCAGATTACTTCAAGACCTTTTCCGAATACCTTTGCAGGTAATACTTCCATAGTAGTATTTTCAAGGTCCGCATTTACATAGTGAGTCTTGATTCCTGCAGCCTTGATCTTTTCGAAGAAGTAGATGCTCATTCTTAAGTTGACATCACCAACACCTTCTATTGTAAGTCCTACTGAGTTTTCACCTGGGTCAAATACTCCATCTTTTCCAGTACAGTCATCCTTGAACTTTAAGAGGTAGTTACCATTGTCAAGTGCGAATACATTCTTAGTCTTTCCTGTGTAAACAAGTTCCATAATCTGATCTCCTTTTTTTAAATATCTAAAACTTTATATTACTAACAATTACTTATTGAATTTTGCAGCTACTGCCTCGTCCTTTTCAAGAACCTTTGCTGCATCTTTTTTACGCTTTTCATCAAGCTTCTTACCGAGTTCCAAGTCAGTTAATGCAATCATCTGAAGTGCAAGAAGAGCTGCGTTTCCGCCACCGTTTATTGCAACTGTTGCAACAGGGATACCTGTTGGCATCATAACTGTTGATAAAAGTGCATCCATTCCGTCTAAAACTGAACCCTTGCATGGTACACCGATAACGGGAAGTGTTGTATTTGCTGCAACAGCTCCTGCAAGATGTGCTGCCATTCCGGCAAAAGCAATAAGTACTCCAAATCCCTTTTCCTTTGCGGACTCTGAAAATACCTTGGCTTCCAATGGAGTTCTGTGAGCTGAATATACATGAACCTCATATGGTACACCGAATTCATCAAGAACAGCTGTAGCCTTTTCAACTACTGGAAGGTCGCTGTCGCTACCCATGATAATTCCAACTTTTTTCATTGTAGATTCCTTCTTTCTCTAGTAGAATTTCTCTTCATAAAATATAAAAGGGCAGTCCTACACAAAGCGTGTAGGACTACCCAGACGGTCGATAATTTTTACCCTCTGCTCCCATGTGGTTGAACCCACTTATCCGTCAGTCACAGAGATATTCCTTTATGCTCTTATTCTATCAATTTCCACGCTTAAAGTCAATTGAAAAGCATAATTATTCGCATCAATAAAGACGCGCTGAAACCTTATTCTATTTTGTAATAAGCCAATTTGATATATCTACTATGAGAATACCTTCGTGATGGTAGTCATCATGACTAGTATTGGCTAACAGAAGGCTTGTACATGCATCTCTGATATTAAGAAGTGGCGTTACCTCACGAGAAAAGGTCTTTTCGTCGCTAATATTGTCGGACACCTGAATATAGATTTTTTCATTCCTCTTTATCGCTACAAAATCAATTTCTTTCTTGTATAGCACCCCAACATAGACTTCATATCCACGTCTAAGCAATTCAATAGCAACAATGTTCTCCATTACTCTGCCATAATCCATATTTTTGGTTCCAAGCTTTGCATAACGAAATCCATGATCACTCATATAGTATTTGTCATTTGAAGTCAGGTACTTCTTGCCATGAATGTCATATCTACGAATTCGATAGAATGCAAATGCATTACATAGATACTGCATATAGCTACCTACTGTCTTATGGTTAATCTTATCTTTGTTGCTCGTTAACGTATCTGCAATACTGCGCGCTGAAATCAGATTTGAAAGATTATCCATCATAAAATCAGTAATTCTATCCATCAAAGCGACATTACGGATTTTATATTTTTGACGAATATCGCGTACAATTAGTGTATTAAAAACATCTGACAGATAGCTAAACTTATCATCTGCATTTTTATATAGGTATGAACCAGCCATGCCGCCTTCCGTTAGGTATCTCTCAAATGCAGAATAAGAGTCAGTATATCCATAATACTTCATGTATTCAGCAAATGAAAAAGGGAAAACACGAACTTCAAATGTTCTACCTGTAAACAATGTCGCAAGGTCAGAACTCAACAAAAATGCATTTGAGCCAGTGATATAAATATCATATCGTTCCGATGCATGAAGTCCATTTATTGCTTTTTCAAAGCCATCACACATCTGCACTTCATCAATCAAAACAAAATTTTCCTTACCTGGTTCATACAGAGAACCTATATAATCATATAAAGAACGATAGTCCAAATATTCTTCAAACTCAGGAAGATTGAAATTGATATGTATAATGTTAGCATCTAAATTTGTCTTTCGAATATAGTCACCGAAAGCTTCCAAAAGCTTAGATTTTCCACTACGTCTTACCCCGGTAATTACCTTGATATCCGGCGTGCCCGTTACGGATATTAACTTATTCAAATAATCAGTTCTTTCTATCAGCCTCATATTTTCGTCCTCCATTATTACGATTATATTATAGCCATTCTATTTCCCATTTTCAAGTTTTTTTCATTTTTGGGAAATAGATTTCAAAAAAACACATAACACAAAAGCCCTCTAAAAACTGTTTTTAGTTTAAAGAGGGCTTGCTCTGAATATCTAGATTAGTATTTGCTTCTGTCACCAGAAAACTATTCAATTTTGAAAGATGAAATATATACTATTCAGCATCAATTGTAGCAACTGAAATAGTCATTTCTTCAAGAACATCAACTACAATTTCTACTGTATCAAGTGATGTGAAAAGAGATACATTGTTCTCTGTTGCACATCTTCTTATCATTGCACCGTCTTCTTCGTGAACACCTGATGCTACTGCACGGGTATTTATTACATAGCTTACGAAACCGGATCTGATGAAATCAAGGATTTCAGTTGAACCATCAGAAATCTTTCCGAGTCTGTGAGTTCTGATGCCGTTAGCCTTCAAGAACATTGCAGTACCTTCAGTTGCTGCAATATTGAATCCCATGTTGTAGAAACGTCTAACAAGTGGAAGTGCTTCTTCCTTGTCTTCATTTGCAAGAGTAACTACTACTGTACCGAAGTTGTGAAGCTTCATTCCTGATGCCTGAAGTGCCTTGTACATAGCACGGGACAGCTTCTGGTCGTAACCGATTGCTTCTCCTGTTGACTTCATTTCAGGTGAGAGGTAAACGTCAAGGCCCTTGATCTTGTTTGATGAGAATACAGGTACCTTTACATAGTGCTTCTTCTTTTCATCAGGATAGATTCCGAAGATTCCCTGCTCTTTAAGAGTCTTTCCAAGGATTACTTCAGTTGCAATATCTGCAAGTGAATATCCTGTAGCCTTTGAAAGGAATGGAACTGTACGGGATGATCTTGGGTTAACTTCGATTACATATACATCATCATTCTTGTCTACGATGAACTGGATGTTGAAAAGACCAACGATACCGATTCCAAGACCAAGCTTCTTTGCATACTGGAGGATTACTCCCTTAACCTTGTCTGAAATTGAGAATGATGGGTAAACGGAGATGGAGTCACCTGAGTGAACACCAGTACGTTCAACAAGTTCCATGATACCTGGGATGAATACATCGTGACCGTCTGAGATACCATCAACTTCTACTTCCTTACCCTGGATATAGTGGTCTACAAGAACCGGTTTATCCTTATCTACTTCTACTGCAGTCTTTAAGTAGTGACGGAGCATTTCGTCGTTTGCTACGATTTCCATAGCACGTCCGCCAAGTACGAAGGATGGACGGACAAGTACTGGGTAACCAACAGTATTTGCAGCCTTTACACCATCTTCAATATTTGTTACAGCAAATCCCTGTGCCTGTGGGATATTGAGTTCCTTAAGAACCTTTTCGAAAGCCTTACGGTCTTCAGCTCTATCGATTGCTTCACAGTCTGTTCCGATAATCTTAACTCCACGATCAAAGAGTG
>JAKSSM010000119.1 GCA_024403065.1 Clostridia bacterium
GATTCAAAAAATCATTTATGTAGTACTCCGAACTATATATGCGGACATAAAAAAGATCCTTCCCCTACCGTTAACTGATCGAGTCGCTGACAATACGTCCGAAGCGAATAATGATACCATTTGCGAGCAGCAAGAAGTATTCTTCTATAGCTATTGTAAGGAAACTGCATCAAAAAAGATGGAACCTGTCTATAGATTCCATCTCACATGTTACATATTTTCATCACACCACTTTTTTGCAACCTGAAATCCTCCTGGTGGCACACAGAAGCCTTCAGTTCTTTCCTTGATGGTCTTTTCTATGTAATCCATATCAAACCATCTGACACCGGTAACTTCTCCATCAGAAAACTTCAGTTCTTTTTCATCTACATCTTTAAGATAAATGAATACAAATGCCGTTTCCACATCATAGAAAGGTTCTCCGTGAAATGTAAGGATATAGTCTACAGGAAACATGCCTGCAGGAATGAGATCTTCTGGTTCTGCCTTTATTCCAAGTTCTTCGAAAAGCTCACGGGTAGCAGAATAGAGTGGTTCATCCCCTGCATGGATATGACCGGATGATGAAGTATCATAGCATCCTGGAAAACTGTCCTTTTCATCAGATCTTTTCTGAAGGAGAGCCTGAACTTTACCACCAGACTTTCTGATTACCCATATATGTGATGTTCTGTGGCGGATACCCATTGTATGGGCATAGGTACGTTCAACAGTTTCACCTGTTGGGTTACCCATTTCATCCACAATATCAAATATTTCCATTACTTTGTCTTTAAATCCTTTGAGATATAGTTTGCTGTGATTCTTCCATGTACATCATCAGGCTGAAGCTTTGACTTCTGTTCTTCCATATACATGTCAGTTACAATATTTTCTGTCTTTGTGAAAAGTGAGTTTGGATCTTCTGGAACACCCTTCTTGTTTCTTAAGGAGTCAAAGAGCATCTTTCTGTATTCTGAGATATTTGCCCTTTCGTCATCTGAAAGCTTGGGGAACTTTGGCCCCATCTCCTTAAGTGTATCAAGGACGATCTGTGATACTACAAGTCTTGCATACCACTTGTGGTCAGCAGGTACTACATACCATGGACAGTTGTCAGTTGATGTAACATTTACCATCTTTTCAAAAGCCTTCTGATATTCATCCCAGTACTGTCTTTCCTTGATATCAGATACTGAAATCTTCCAGTTCTTTGATGGAGTATCGATTCTTGAAATGAATCTTCTTGCCTGCTCATCCTTTGAGACATTAAGGAAGATCTTTACAACTCTTGTTGATGTATCATAGAGTCTCTTTTCATAATCCCTGATCTGTGCGTATCTCTGCTTAATGATATCAACACCCTGAAGACGGTCTGCTCTTACCTGAGTCTTCCAGAGTTCCTTTACACGACCGATTAATACATCCTCATAGTAGCTTCTGTTGAAGATTGAGATATGTCCTTTAGCTGGAAGTGCATTTCCGAATCTCCAGAGGTAGTCGTGGGCAAGTTCTTCAGCTGTTGGAACCTTGAAGCAGTATTCCTTTACACCATGTGGTGTAAGAGTTGAGAATACTGTACGGATTACGCCGTCCTTTCCTGCAGCATCCATTGCCTGGAAAACGAAGATTACTCCTTCCTTCTGTTCTGCATAGAGCTTCTGCTGGAGCTCATTTATTTTCTTCAGATTTTCAACAAAGAGGTCTACAGCTTCTTCTCTTGTCTTGTATTCACCCTTGTCGTCTGTCTTGAAATCCTTTATTACAAACTTCTTTTTACCGTTATATCTGTACTGTTCAATATTCATAGTGTTCACCTCATTAAAAATCAGTTTTGTGCACCGATTTTACCACAAAAAACATGCAATTTCCAACAGAAAATATGTAAATTCTTCCCTAAAAATACTAATATTGCGCTTTTCGGAAATATCAGACATAATTATATTGCGTTTTTCGGAAATCAAAGCTATAATTACATTGCGTATTTCGGTATAAGGAGAACAGCGAGATGATTTTCAGAAGAAAAATTGATAGTGAATTACTTAAGTGGAAAAATGAAACCAAAGGAGAAAAAGCTTTACTGATTGAGGGCGCACGTCGTATCGGGAAATCAACCACAGCTTTAAAGTTCGCAAAAGAACATTACAGGAGCTACATTCTTATTGACTTTGGTGAAGCCAGAGAGTCAGTCAAACAATTATTCTTTAACCTTCTGGATAACCTTGACACCTTTTTTATGATACTTTCAGCAGAATATAATGTAACCCTATACGAAAGAGATTCCCTGATTATCTTTGATGAAGTTCAACTGTTCCCAAAGGCCAGGGAAGCCATAAAATACCTGGTAAAAGATGGCCGTTATGATTACATAGAAACCGGTTCTCTGATTTCCATTAAGGAAAACACGACAGGTATTTTAATACCATCTGAAGAAAGAAGTATCAGTATGTTTCCTATGGACCTTGAGGAATTTGCCTGGGCAATGGGTGAGACAAAATTAGTTGAATACATAAAAGACTGTTTTAATAAAAAAGAACCTCTGTATGATTCTCTTCACAAAAAAGCGACTCTTCTTTTTAATCAATACATCCTGGTTGGCGGTATGCCAAAAGCAGTTGACGCTTTTCTATCTGAAAGAAAGCAGTTCAGCAAATGTGATACCGAAAAAAGAGATATTCTCAAAACCTACAGAAATGATATTTTGAAACTGCATGCCAGTTATAAAAACAAGGTCTTATCAATATATGATCAGATCCCTGGATTCTTATCCGCACACGAAAAAAGAGTGAAAATCAGTTCAATAAATCCCAATGATAAAGCTATTAACTATGAAGAGACATTTTTCTGGCTTTCTGATTCTATGATCTGCAACGAGTGCTTTTTGTGTAACGATCCAAATGTTGGCTTGTCATTAAACGAAAACCGCTCATTTATTAAATGCTACATGGGTGACACGGGTTTACTTATATCTCATACCTTTGACGAAAATACCAAAAACGATATCAACATTTATGCTTCGATTCTTAATGATAAATTATCTATTAACAAGGGAATGTTTTTTGAAAATGTAGTAGCGCAGATGCTGGTAGCAAATGGCAACAAATTATATTTTTATACTCACTATAGTGAAGAAAAACATAGAAATGATATAGAAATCGATTTTATTCTTTCAAGCGGAAATAAAATCAATAACCGGATTATTCCTATTGAAGTGAAATCAACTAAAAAATATAAAACTGAGTCTTTAGAAAAATTTGTTGCAAAATACAAAACAAGAGTCGATAAAGCTTATATCATACATCCAAAAAACCTGTCAATCAAAGAAAATGGTATCATTTGTATTCCTGCATATATGACATTCTGTTTATAAAAAACAAAGGCTAGTCGCACTGATGCGATTAGCCTTTTAAAATTTCCTGATTGAACACCTCGTTTCTGTGTTCAGTATGTAGTGTGTTTAAAATATTTACTGCACAATTTTTCCTTACTTTGCGTTATGAAGAACAATCTGAGTAAATGGAATTTCGATACCCTTTTCATCGAAGAGAAGCTTAACGTCTCTACGGAGTGCACGCTGTGCTGCAAAGATCTTTTCTTCTTCGCAGTCTACTGCAAGCTTGAGCTGAACGCCGGATGCTCCAAGATCTTCTACACCATAGAGTACAGGAGCTTTGAGATAGAGATTCTTTCTTTCTTCAAACATCTTAGGGAATGCTTCGTTCAGTACCTTTTCAACTACTCTTAAATCGCTGTCATAGGATACATCAACAAGGATAAGAGCAACTGATGGATTCTTTGAACGGTTCTGGAAGTTTCTGATATCAGAGTTGTTTACAACCTTAAGGTTTCCACCAGCATCTTCAATTGTAGTTGTTCTTACACCGATGCGGCGAACTGTACCTCTGAAGTCATCAAGAACGATGATGTCACCGATTGAGTACTGTCCTTCAAAGATGATGAACATACCAGTAATTATATCTTCTATAAGGGACTGTGCACCAAAGCCGACAACGAGACCAACGATTCCAAGGGATGCGAAGATGGCACCAACGTTAACTCCTAAAATTGAAAGTCCCCATACGATTACAACAAATACTGTTGCGTAGCTTATGATTGAAAGTACCAGTTCTGATACTGTTTCAGTTCTCTTGTTCTTCTTTGCAACAAGCTTTACGATTCCTTTAAGTGCAGTTGATACAACGTACACAATGAGGAGCATAAGAAGAAGTACAAGTACCTGATTGAGTGTGATTCCTGTACCATCACCCTTTGGTGCAAATGGCATGCTTTCCATAATATCTTCTGTAAGGTTTACTCCAAATGTACCAAGGATTCCCGGATAGGCAAGAAATACAATAAGTACAAGTGCTATTACTATTCCAATTATTCTTTTCATGATTCTGTCTCCTAAATATCTTTATGTCTTTTCTACAGCAGTATGTCGTAGTTAAAATATGTCTTAAGCGTGATAGTTCCCTTTTCACCACGAAGGTCAGTTGATACTATGAGCCTGATGTCGTTTTCATCCAGTTCAGCACTGTCGTACTTCCATACAATGTTCAGTGGGTCAACAGTTGCTACAATCTTTCCGTCCTTTACTGTTGCCTTTACATTTTCATAGTATACCCTGTTTACAGTTTCATATACTGGTGTTCCGTCAGGTTCGTACCTGGTGATTTCTTCTTTCCAGGTATCTACTTTGAATCTTATTGAAGCTCCAGTAATCTTACCATCATTTTCCCTGTAGGAAGCAACTGCTTTCCAGAACTCTACCGGACCTTCTCCTCTACCTACCTTGAATCCTGATACCTCAGGGGATTTGAATGTAAGGGTGAAGTTCTGTTCTTCAATGAGTTCCTTTTCCTCATCATCAAGGATGTATGTAATCGTGAGTGGTACATTGTACTCACCGCTCTTTAGAATTACCGGTACCTCAATGTCAGCCTTTCCGTCGACCACTTCCTTTTCGTATTCAACACCATCAAGCATCAGGTGCGCTACGATATTTTCCGCATCCTTTTCAGCAAGACCGATAACAGCAT
>JAKSSM010000012.1 GCA_024403065.1 Clostridia bacterium
TGTCATCTTCCTCATCAAAGTGTTCCTTAAGCATTTCGAGACCTATGTCTAAAATAGGTTCTGCAAGTAATACTTTATACATCTGTTTATCTCCTTAAGCTGTAGCTTTCTTTGCCTTTTTTGAAGCTACCATCTTTGAAATCTTTGGAACTACAAGAGCAGCAACTGTTGCAAGTAAGAATACAAGCGCAATTGGTCTTGTAACGAATGGTGCAAGAGAACCATCACTCATAGTGAGAGCTCTACGTACATATACTTCGAAAGATCTTCCAAGGATAAGTGTGATTACAAGTGGAGTCTTAGGATACTTGAACTTGTCAAGGATATATCCTACAAGTCCCATTCCAAGTCCTACGAAAAGTTCTGTAATTGAGTAGTTAAGGTTATAGATACCTGCAAGAGTCATAACCATAACGCCTGGAAGAAGTACGAACTTTGGAAGACGAAGGATGATTGGGAATACACGGATACCAATAAGCATCATAAGTATGAACATAAGGAAGCTGGAAAGAAGTACCGAGTTGAAGATTGTATCAGCAAGTTCAGCATGTTCTCTCATGAAGTATGGTCCAGGAGCAGCGCCCTTAAGCATAAGTCCGCCCATAAGTGCAGCTGTTACGATGTCTCCAGGAATACCCATAGCTACCATTGGGATAAGTGCACCACCGATTGTTGCGTTGTTTCCGCATTCTGATGCAACTACACCCTGGATGTTACCCTTACCGAATGAGTCAGGATCCTTTGATGCCTTCTTTGCCTGGTCATATGTTACGAAGTTTGCAAATGATCCACCGATACCAGGAAGGATACCGATGAAAATACCGATTAAGGATGATCTGATGAAGTTAGGAATTGATTCAACAAATTCCTTTCCAGTCATCCATACGTGGTCGATTTTCTGTTTTGGTACGATATACTTTTCTGAAATCTTTTCGTACTGGTTGAATACTTCTGAAATTACGAAAAGACCGATTAAAGCTGCCATATATGGAATACCACCTGAAAGTGTAGGGCTTCCGAATGTAGCACGCTTGGCAAATGATGCGTCATCAATACCGATTAAGCATAAAACGAGTCCGAGCATAGCTGATACAACACCCTTATGGATTGATTCTCCTGAAAGGGAAATAACAGCTGAAAGTCCGAAGATAATTGCCATTGTCATTTCGAATGGTGAGAATGCAAGGGCAAGTTTTGAAAGGTATGGAGCGAAAAGTACAAGTACGATCCAGCTTGCAACTGTTCCAATGAAGGAACTTGTTACAGCTACACCTAAAGCTTTTCCTGCTCTACCCTGCTGAGCCAGAGGGAATCCATCGAAAGTAGTAGCTACTGATGATGGTGTACCTGGCATGTTAATCATAATAGCGGATACAAGACCGCCGGAAATTCCACCGATGTATGCACCAATCAGTGTTGCAAGACCGATTTCAGTGCTCATGCTGTATGTGAATGGAATAAGAAGTACAACTGCAAGTGTTGCTGAAAGGCCTGGAACTGCACCGAATACAAGTCCAAGTGATACTCCAACGAACATCCAGATAATTGCTGCACTTGTACAGAGCTCAATTAAATTAGCAATCATTTAAGTATCTCCTTTCTAGAATAATAAGGCATTTGGTAAATATACCTTGAATGTCTTGAATACGATATAGATAATTCCGCAGAATGCAGCTGAACCTAATGCTGTGAATAAAAGTGTCTTTAAAGATCTTCCTTCTTTACCACGAAGAAGCATGATCATGAAAACAACGTAGATAAATGTTGATACATAATATCCGAGGTTGATAATGCCGAATGTATACATAAACATAACAACGCATGCTATGAGTATAAGCAAAGGTTCTTTTACAACAATCATCTTGCTTCCTTCAATAGAATTCTTTCTGCTGAAAAGAACAACAACAAGACGTGAAATTGTTGAAGCGAGGAAAAGTCCGGAAATAATCATTCCGTACATACGTGCTGTAACTGGTTCCTCAACAGTTATCTTTGTAAGGGAGGACTGCCAGAAAATGAGTCCACCGAAAGCTGTCAGTACAAGAAGAAGTACTGGTTCTGCTATTTTGTTTCTGAATGTCATAGATTCTCCTTTTCTGATTTTGGGGAGTTTACAAGATATGCGCCTAGCGGATTACACTAGGCGCATTCGAAATTACCTGTTACTAGTAATTAACCTGCAAGACCAAGTCTCTTTACTAAGTCAACGATTACAACGTTGAGGTCTGCCATAAGGTCATGCCATTCCTGTGGACCAGCATAAACATTGATACATCCCTGTTCGTCGCAGTACTGCTGCCATTCTGGTGTAGCGCAAGCAGCCTTGAAGATGTCAGCAATCTTGTTGATTACTTCTTCTGGAGTACCCTTTGTAGCCCAGATTCCCTGATATGTCATATAGTCAGTCTTGAATCCGAGTTCGCCGAAGCATTCTGTGTTTGGAAGAGCAGCAACTCTTGTCTGTCCTGAAACTGCAAGAACCTTAAGGTCGCCAGTTTCAACGTATCTCATTCCGTCTGAAGCGAATCCACCGTGGATTACGCATTCCTTACCAAGGTGTCCAGTAAGGGATTCTCCACCTGATGTGTAGATGATGAACTTCATGTTGTCACGGATTCCGAGCTGGTCAAGATAGATTTCGATACCCATCTGTCCGGATGAACCTACGCCTGGAACACCAAATGTAATCTTTTCATCTGGGTGAGCCTTGCAGTAGTCAACGAGTTCCTGAGTTGTTGAGTATGGAGCATCTCCATCAGCAAAGATCATGAATGGCTGTTCCATTACTTCGCATACAGCAGCAACGTCTTCCATATCGAATGTAACGTTACCAAATGCAGGCTGAGTAAGGATAGCGTTGTGCTGGTTGATTAATGTGTATCCATCTGGATCTGCCTTCATCATAGCGTTGAAGCATTCCTGAGTAGCTGAACCGTTGATGTTGGATACTACTACCTGGTAACCATTAGCAAGGTTGTACTTGTCAATGATTTCAGCAAGCTTACGTGACTGGATATCTGAGTTTCCACCAGCCTTGTAAGGAACGAGAAGTCTGATTTCCTTTGTAGGATATTCAACGTCTCCCTTTGGTTCGTCCTTCTTACCACATGCTGCCATAGCAAATACCATAGCGAGGATGAGGCAGAGAACTAAAATTTTCTTTAATGATTTCATTTTATTTTTCCTCCTTAAGAATAAAGAAAATAATTATATATATAGCCTCGAGGCAATATATCGGTTTCATATTCTCTTGAGTCTTCCGTCAGTAAACTCAAGAGGGTGAAGTTCTTCAAGAATCTCATATCTTGAAGGATTCATCTGTTTAAGGATTTTCTCTGACACCTCGATTTCATCGAGATGACTTGTATCCTTTATATGTACAAGACCAACGTCTCCTGTAAAACCTGCTTCACAGGCATAGACAGCAAGCTGTACCGCCTGCTCATCATTTTTTGTGAAGAGCGGAAGTCTTGCAGGTGGAGTAGTTCTTGATGTTATCTCATTGGTATAGCTTCCCTTAAAATCAAGGCCGTCTGTAACTCCAACTGGAGCAAAGTCTGCCATGCCGAGTCCGGGGAATATTCCATGGGTTTCTTCTGTAAGACCAAGAACTGTTATACGGTCTATGAAATCTTCATTGAATGAACGTCTCAGTGGCGAACCGGACCGTCCTGTAACATTGGGGTCCATACCCTGTCCACTGATGTTTTTTCCAATCTGGTCAACGACAAGGACATCGATATTACTGCAGAGAATAAGGGGCATGTTTGCCTTTGCCATTTCAAGCAGTTCCTTTTCTCTTTCTACAATCTCATTACTGTCTACTACTTCTATAGCCATAGGTCTGTCGTAGGCATTTTCTACTATTCCTATACCGAAAAGGATTCTTCCTGATTTTTCATAGAAGTGTCCTATTTCAGTAAGCTTTTCTGTAAAGACACTGTATCCGCGTCTGTGAAGCATGGCTGCTCCATCACGTTTCGAAAGGCCTATCCCAAGCATCTTGCACAAACCGCTTTCGATATTTCCCTTGAAATTCGCATGTGGTTTTATCTTGTTCATTACTATGATACAGTCTGCTTCTGCTGCATTTCTGTCACAGTAGACAGGCATTCCATCAGATAAAGTTCCAAGGATCACTGTGTCCATGGATGATATAATCGGACAGCCTGTTACCTCTTCCCTTATTCCAAGATTTTCAATATATGCTTTCTGACCTTTATCTGTTGCTCCTGCATGACTTCCCATGGCTGGAACAACAAAAGGATTACCGCCTTTTTCTTTAAGCACGCATGTAAGAGCGCTTACCATCTCTGGAAGACCAGTAATACCACGGCTTCCAACAGTAATTGCAATCCTTTTCCCTCTGATATCGACATTTTCAAGCTTCTTTTTTACCTCAGATGCTGTATATGCTCCGACATCTGAAATCTCTGAATTTTCAAAAATCTGATGAATTCTGTAGACCTCAGGAATATGCGGATTTTCTATTAAAGATGATATGTCAAAGTCCCAATCTGTATTAAAAATCATATCGTTTGAAATGGTAAAACCGAGTTTTATAGTTATAGATATTTTAGTAGTTCGTTGCAAATTTGTCAATCTTTTTTGATATAAACAAACACGGTTCGTTATTATCAAACGATAGTGCTACAATAAAAAATCAGGGTTCGATAACCCTGACTTTACTGCATTTGCTATGCTATTTTGTGTATCCTATCTTCTTTGAAATGTAGTTTGTACACTTAAGAAGGTCTCTTTCTACTTCGATGAGGTCAAACTCTTCAATTCTCTGATATGCAAAGGAAAGACTTACTGCATATTCTGGAAGACCCTCACGTGTAAGTATTGGTGCAGCGACGCATGAAAGACCCATTTCAACTTCATTTCTGTCTACTGCAACCCCTGTTTCTCTTACCTGATCAAGTTCCATCTTGAGTCTTTCACGGGATGTGATTGTATTTGGAGTAAACGGAATAAATGGAGCTGAATAGATATACTTTTCAAGATACTCTTCAGGAAGATATGCAAGCATTGCCTTTCCTACTCCTGTGCAGTACATAGGCGCACTTTTTCCTACATTGGATGTACGTATAAGGGATGTTCCCTTGTCAATCTTGTCCAGATATATTACATTTCCATGTCTGTGAGACGCTATATGAATTGTAACTGGATACTTGTCTACAAGTGGCGCAAAAAGCTGCTTTATTTCAGACACTACATCCACTCTTGAAAGGAAAGCTTCCCCCAGTTCAAAGAGTGAAATTCCAAGACGGTATTTCTTTGTACCCTCAACCTGTTCAAGAAAGTCATTACTCTGAAGCGTGTTTATTAAGCCATATGCCGTACTCTTGTTAAGCCCAAGCTTCTGAGCGATTTCAACAACACCCAGTTCTCCATATGTCCTGTACAGGTTCAATATCTGAATTGCGCGGTTTACAGACTGTATCTGTATTCCCTGTTCTCCTTTTTTCTCCATAGCCCTTCTTCCTAGTTCTTACCCTGCTGCTTGCACCATGTGTTCATTACGAAATCAACAGGCATATGCTTTACAAGCATTACCTGTGCACGTACTGGGAATCCGAGAATTGAAATCTTCTTTCCCTTCTTTAAATCCTTCATTGCCTTATCTACAACTTCTTGTGACTCATACCATCTGTCATAATATTTGATAGTATCATCAATTACAGCTGTTTCCATGAATTCTGTCTTTATCCAGCCAGGACATACGCAGAGAACCTGAATCTTTCTCTTTTCAAGTTCCTTCCCAAGAGCTCTTGAGAAGCTTAAAACAAATGCCTTTGTTGCACCATAGATTGTCTCGTATGGAACAGGCTGATGTGATGAGTTTGAACCAAGATTGATAATCTTTGAACCCTCATGCATATATGGAAGTGACATATGGCACATAGCTGCAAGTGCCTTTGAGTTAAGATCGATACTTCCAAGCTGCTTCATCATGTCAGTTTCTTCGAATGTACAGAATATTCCATAACCTGCAGCATTGCAGAGAACCTTTATCTCAGGCTTTTCAGTTTCAAGAAGTGCCTTGTACTCTTCAAAGCTTTCTTCCTTTAAAAGGTCCATTGGAAGAACTCTTACCTTTGTTCTGCACTTTTCCTGTAAAGCCTCAAGTCTTTCTTTTCTTCTTGCTATTACCCAGAGTTCGTCAAGTTCAAACTCCTTGTCTATTGCAAACACGAAGTCTCTTCCCATTCCGGAAGATGCTCCTGTAATTACTCCTATTTTCATAAGTACTCCTCCTTAAAAGACGTATACCAGTTAATTATATATTACACTTTCATGCATTTTCAACAACTATATACAAAAAGTGGAGTGCACAAGCACTCCACCTGATTAGCACTGCATCATGAGTCTGATGTAGAATTCAACGGAACGCTTTAAACAGTCCAGTCTGATTCTTTCATTATGACCATGAATTGTTGACCTCTCCTCTGATGTAAGGTCCATAGCTGAGAATCTGTATACCCTGTCAGAAATTCTTCCATAGTGACGGGAGTCTGAACACTGAACCATAAGATATGGTGACACTACTGCACCTTTCCAGGTAGACATTACTGCCTTCTTTACTCGATCGTAGCCGATAACATCAGTTCTTGAAATTCTGCTTGGTTCGTTATTGTCAAAATAGCTCAGCTTTACAGAATCATTCTTTATTACCTTCTTTATATGCTGAAGAACTCCATCAACACTGTCGTCTGGATTTATTCTGATGTTTGCAACCATTCTTGCTTCTGGTGGAATTACATTAGGGAAAGATGATCCTTCCATCTGTGTAAATGCCACAGTAGTTCTCATAAGGGCATTCATTTCTCCCCCCTGCTTGTTGCAGAGCATTGTGAGAACTCCCTTGAAGAGCCAGAGGTTTGAGAAAATCATTCTGTAGAGGAATGATGATCTTCTTCCGAGAGTATCAAACATTTCTGCTACAGGTTTTGTTATATGTACAGGAAGAGGATTCTCTTCAACTCTTGTACATGCCTTTGAAAGTTCCCCTACAGGAGTATGTGGCTTAGGTGCTGATGCATGTCCTCCGTTTGATTCAACATCAAATACAAGATTCATCATACCCTTTTCTGCGATACCAATAAGTCCGCACTGTCCCTTTACTCCAGGGAAAACATCCTGAACAACTGCGCCGCCTTCGTCAACAACAAGTTCAGGAGTTATGTTATGTTCCATAAACCAGGTTACGATATTATCTGCTTCAGGTCCGTTTATTTCTTCCTGGCCTGAGAATGCAAAATAGATATCATTTGCTGGTACGAATCCGGTAGAAATGAGGTGGTCAGCTGCTGAAAGCACTCCATTCATTGTAACCTTTGTATCAAGCGCCCCTCTTCCCCAGAGGACACCGTCTTCAATGATTCCTTCAAATGGAGGTTTTACCCAGCTGTCTTCATCAACAGGTACTACATCGAAATGGGCCATCATTACTGCAGGGTTCCCATTGGAATCCTTTCCCTTCCATCTGAAAAGAAGCTGTCTCTCAGAGAATTCAGTGTATTCACATACATTGAAAACATTTGGATAGAGTTTAGGAAGCTTGTCTATAAGCTTTCTGAACTCTGCATGGTCCTCCTTTGATGGGTCACGGTCTGAAACAGTTCTGCAGATTAAAAGTTCTCTTAAATTGTCTACAGCCTTTTCTCCATCAAAAGAGATTTCCTGAACCTCAATTTTCTCATCCTCCTTAGGTCTGAACATCAGTGTTCTTGCAAGTATAAAGAGTATGAGCAGTAATACTGCACCAAGAATGATATAGCCTGTCATTGTGCTACCTCGCTTTACTTATTCAACCAGTTTGTCTTCTTATACATTATTCTTGTGGCAACGATTGTAATAACAGCGCTTACTGGAACCATGATGCCTACTGTGCTTGAATTAAGTGCTGGAACTGCAATGAATGCTGCCAACATTATTATACAAGGAACAACGGCAATTTTCCAGTTTCTTGAGATAAATACTACACCAAGAGCACCAAAAAGAGCTGGAATAATCTGAGCGAATGCTGGCTCAAGTACTGGTGAGTTAAGTACTGGTGTAAGTGGAACAATAAGGATTACTCCAATTACGATGATGATAGTAGTAACGATACTTGATACTGCAATCGCAATTGTGGAGATTACTTCTCCTTCTTCTGAGTTTGCCTTTACTCCTGCGCTGTCAAGTGCATTAAGAGCGCATGGAAGTTTAACGTTTGAAATGTTACCTGTTACGAATGAAAGATATGATCCACCAGCACCAAGCATTGGTACATATGTAATAACTTCAATAACGCCTACTGCCCAGTACATTGGCATTGTAGCAAGGAGACCAAGGAAGAATCCGTGCCAGTCTGGCATTACATTGAAGATGATGCATACGAGAATTGGGAATGCAAGAAGAATTCCTGTCATTGAGAGGTTCCATACGGCACCAGCCCTATGAACCTTGTTCATATACTGCTTGTTATCCATGTTACGCCCTCCTAACCTAACCAGTGTGTAAGTGGAATAGCCATAGCCATTCCTACGATCATGCTTACTGGAAGAGCATAATCAGTGATAGCTCTGATTTTAGTAACCTTCAAGAGGATACCTGCAACAGCCATTACAGCGGCTGAAGTGAAGAATACGAATACAGGAATGAGTCCTGATGTATCTCCATGGAAAATGAGACCGAAGTCGCAGAATACGAATCCAAGGAATGCTGCAATCATACCGATGAAGAGTGAGTTCTGAAGAAGGTCACCCCATACCTTGTCGCGCTTTTCAATCTTTTCTACACCTGAAAGAAGTCTCTTTGAAACAAGTGGAAGAAGCCAGATACCAACAAGGATACTGATTGTCATTACAAGTGCGATTGTTGCATACTGCTGAGCTGTAAGATTTGCTACCTTACCGAATACAAGACCCATAGCAGATTCTGCATTGGATGCTGCAATTGTTTCGTAGCTTAAGTTACCTACAACACTTAATCTTAACCATGGAAGTGGTAATCCCAGGTCCTTTGAAAGTGTAATTACAGCAATTACTATTGAAATTGCAGGAACAACAGTAAATACTGCAGCTCCTTTTATAACTCCCTTTACCTTTGTCATGTCCATATTGAGTTCCTTTGCTCTTCTGTATGCCATGATGAGGAAATATACTGACTGTAAAAATACACAGAGTACAATAAATCCTGCAAGAGCAAAAAGGATTGGACTGTTAATACTGAAATTCATTTTAGTCTTTCCTTTCTGATTAAAAACGATAATATAATTAGTCTATCTTATTATCTTTCTTTTTTCAATGTAAAAATCAGCATTCTTCCACGACTTTTTCCTTTTCTTCCTCGTATTCCTTTTCTATTTCCTTTTCCTTTTCAGCAAGAGCTTCATAAAGTCCTGTTACTGCCATAAATGGCATAAACTGCTTTGCACGCTCTTCAACTGTCATCTTTTCTCTCTTTTTCTTATTCGCCACTCTTGTGTCCTCCAATCTGCCTGTTTCTTTCAAGAGCAGTTGCTCCCTCCTCAAGGTCCATACCCTTGAAGATTGCACTCTTACCGAATTTGTCCTTTATGTCATTTACAGCCTGTACCATACGGTTGTCATGAATTGTACCTTTATTGTCAAACATGGAAAGCTGCATTGTTCCTGGATCTTCTATTACGTTATTGACATTTATGTAGAACCTTCTTATCTCCATGCTCCTGTCCATAAGTCTGTCAAAGAGGTCCACGACCTTTGGTATGATTTCAGAACTGGAATTTGTATATCTTCCGAAATTGACCGTTCCTCTTTCAAAGTCCACGTCATATTTGTTTGCATACCCGAATGAAAGTGTGATAGAGGATGTAACGAGTTTCTCTCTTACAAGTCTTAGTACCACCTCATCTGCCATTTCAGCACAGATTATTCTTGCCTTGTCATATGGATAGTCTGACATCAGAACCTGACCTGCAGTAATACTTTTTGCTCTTGGTCTGTACCCTTTTATATCCTTCATCATTACCGGTTCAATTCCGTTTGCATGGTCTATCATAAGTTCTGCATCGATACCGAATGCTCTGTAGAGAAGGTCTTCAGGTGCTTCAGCAATCTGTCGCATTGTATATATTCCGTACTTCATGAGATGCTTCGCGGTTCCCGGTCCTATTCTCCAGAAGTCAGTTAACGGTGTATGGTCCCAGAGAGTTTCTTTAAAAGTCTCTTCATTGAGTTCTCCTATGAAATCAGGTGCATGCTTTGCTGTAATATCAAGAGCAATCTTTGCAAGATACAGATTTGTTCCGATTCCGCATGTTGCACGTACCCCAACCTCATCATATATCTTTTCCATGAGATAAACAGCCATCTCACGGGCTGTCATATTGTATGTTTTTAGATAGTGGGTTACATCAATAAAAGCCTCATCTATTGAATATACAAAGATATCATCCTTTGAAAAATGTCTCAGATATATTCCATAGATTTCAGCAGCATAGTCAATATACTTTCTCATTCTTGGAGTAGCCATTATGTATTCAATTGTTGCAGGGATCTCAAAGACTCTGCATCTGTTCTTTACTCCCAGTTTCTTCATGGATGGAGAAACTGCAAGGCAGATTGTCTTGTCAGAACGTGCACCGTCAGCAACAACCAGATTTGCAGTCATTGGATCAAGTCCACGTTCCACACACTCTACAGATGCATAAAAGGATTTGAGATCAATAATAAGGTATGTGTTTTTCATAACATTCTCCGAACATTTGTTCTATTATATCATTCCATGTAATAAAAAAGCAAGGTTGCCCTTGCTTGTCAGACTATCCAATTTTCACAGTTTTGCCTTGCCCTAATGCAATGCAAATGGTATAATTGTCTAAAATGTTGATTATCATTACATTTTAGACTTCTAAAATGTTGATTTATGTTACTTTTTAGAAGATTTTGAGGTACTTTTATGTTAAAACGTAAAATAACAGAACAAATAAACAACTGGGTAAGCAACAAAAACCGGAAATGTCTGGTTATACAAGGCGCAAGACAAACCGGGAAAACATATATAATCGAGCGCTTTGCAGAAGAAAATTATGAAGAGCTACTTGAAATCAATTTCAAGGAGATGCCATCTGCAGCAGAGATATTTTCCGGTGACCTTATAGTAGATTATATGATCACCGCAATGAAGTTCCGTTTTCCAGAGAAAAATATAATCCCAGGAAAAACTCTGATTTTTCTGGATGAAATTCAGGAATGCGAAGAAGCTATAACATCTCTAAAGTTCTGGGCAATAGACAATCGATTCGACGTCATAGCGTCCGGTTCACTCCTCGGCATAGACTATAAAAGAGCATCATCATATCCTGTAGGATATGTTGACTATCTGAGAATGACCGGGCTCGATTTCGAAGAGTTCCTCTGGGGAATGGGTATAACCTGCGATATGATCGAAACCATAAAAAGTTACCTTCAGGCAAGGTCAATGGTCCCAGATTCAATTCACTCTGATATGATGAAGTTATATCGTGAATATGTATCTGTTGGCGGAATGCCAGAAGTTGTTCAGAAATACATTGATACCAGAGATTTCAGGGAGGTCGACAGAATTCAAAAAAGTATCCTTCAGGGCTATTTATACGACATAGCGCACTATGCGACTTCTGAGGAAAAAGTAAAAGCAGAAAAATGTTACCTTTCTATAGCTAAACAACTCTTGGATAAAGAGAACCACAAGTTTCAATACAAGGAGATTGCGCCTGGGGGAAGAGCACAGAAGTACTACTCCAGCATCGAGTGGCTGCTTCGTGCAGACATCATCAATTTAAGCAGAAGTGTGTCAGATATCAGATTTGATCTTGATGATTACTCTAAAGATGAAAGTTTCAGAGCCTATACAACAGACCTTTCTCTTTTGATGGCTATGAAGGACTTTTCATTAAAACAGTACATTGTAGAAAACACAATAACAGGCAACTCCAAAGGTGGAATTTTTGAATGTGCAGTTGCTGACGCATTGTACAAAAAAGGTTACCGACTTTATTACTACAAAAATGACACTACAAAAAAAGAAATTGACATTCTGATTCAGAAGTCCGGGACAATTGTTCCTATTGAGGTTAAAGGTGGAAACGGTAGAGCAAATTCGCTTAAAGCTTTGCTTAAGAACAACAGCGAAATACATCTTGCATATAAATTTGCTGATGCCAATATCGGAACAAGCGAAGATGGAATAGTCACACTACCTCTGTACATGGCTTCATTTATCTAACTCAACCATTTTATACTTAGTCTACACGCAACCTACTTTTCAATATTTTTAGAAAAAAGTAGGTTGCTTTTTTGTAATAAAAAAGCAAGGTTGCCCTTGCTTTAGTATCCTATTTAGGAAGTACAATCTTTCGGTTTTCTTCTTTTCTTGCACGTCTGTAGAGAGTAAATTTTCTTCCGATTGCCTGAACAAATTCAGCCCCCAGTTCTTCAGCAAGTGTGCTGCATACTTCCTTTGGGTCAAGCTGACAGTTCTCCTGAATCTTTACCTTCACAAGTTCTCTCTTTTCAAGGGATCCATCTATATCCATTTTAACGTTATCAGTAAGCCCTTCTTTACCAATAAATACAGTAGCATTTACGTTATTTGCAAGTCCCTTAAGATAACTTCTCTGTTTTCCTGTAATCATATCTTTCCTCCGTTTAAGTATAGTGAGTATACCATACTTCAAAAGAAACTTCCATATTTATTGAAAAGAAGAGGATATGATAGTAAAATGGGACTTATGAAAAAGATAGAATTACTGGCCCCAGCTGGTGGCATGAAACAATTTATAGCAGCAGTAGAAAATGGTGCAGATGCAGTATATATGGGTGGACCATTATTCAATGCAAGACTGAACGCATCAAACTTCTCACTGGAAGAAATAGAAGAAGCCGTAGACTACGGTCATCTTCGTGGTGTAAAAACATATATCACCATGAACACGCTTCTTGATAACGATGAACTTTTACCTGCACTGAAGTTCGCAAACGAACTCTACAGAATCGGAGTAGATGCTCTTATCATTCAGGACCTTGGTCTTGGAAAGCTGGTAAGAGAAAACATCCCTGGTTTTGAAATACATATGTCAACACAGGCAACATGCTATAACGTTGAAGGGGTTGAAGCTGCAAAAGAACTCGGTTATTCCCGTGCAGTTCTTGCAAGAGAATGTACACTGGAGGAAATCAGAAGCTGTATAAGACCTGACCTTCCTGAAATTGAAATATTTGTCCATGGAGCACTCTGCATGTGCTATTCAGGACAGTGCCAGCTTTCAAGATACATTGGAGGACGTTCGGGAAACAAAGGCGCATGTGCACAGCCATGCAGACTCCCATACAAGGATGGAAAGGATATGTCCTATCCACTCTCTCCAAAGGATCTCTCCCTGATAGACCATCTTGGTGACCTGATAGACTGCGGCGTTTCATCTCTTAAGATTGAAGGAAGAATGAAGTCCCCTGAATACGTTGCAACAGTTGTACGTATCTACAGAAAATATATTGACCTTTACTATAAAAACAGAAAGTATGAAGTATCCCCTGAGGACAGACTGGACCTTCTTCAGATTTTCAACCGCGGAGGATTCACCGAAGGATATCTCTATTCTGATCCGGAAGAAAACCTTCTTTCAGGCAAAATGCCAAAGAATGAGGGTGTTCATATAGGCAAGGTTATCGGTACAAAGAAAGGCGGACTATATCTTGAAGCACTTCTTGACCGTGAAATCAAAATGCAGGATATAGTTGAACTCACTGAATCGAAGGAAAGCTTCCGTGTAACATATCTTGAAAAGCTTAAGGGTAGATATATTTTAGGAGACCTTAAGGGTGAACCAAAGATTGGCGAAGAAATAAGAAGGGTTGTATCCTTCGAACTAAACACTCAGGCAGAAAAGACTTTCGAAACAGGAAAATCCTCAAGAAAGCTTCCTGTGGATATGAGTATCTATTCATATATCGGTTCTCCTCTTAAGCTTGTATTAAGGTCTGGCAATGTGTCTGTTGAAAAGACACTCGATGCTAATATTGAAGAAGCCCGAGGTCGTGGTACTACGGATGACGATATCAGAAAGCAGCTCCTTAAAACCGGTGACAGTCCGTTTGCTCCTGGAAGAGTAAGGATTTCAAAGGATGACAATATCTTCATCCCTCTTTCAAAACTCAACGAGTTAAGGCGTGAGGGCCTTCAGGAACTGGAAGAAACAGTAAAGAACAGATTCAAGCATGATGCATATGAACTGAACCCTGAAATATCAGAAGAAGACTTTTCCCCATCAGTATATCCATCAGACCTTCAGAACATGAACGATACTCTCATTCTCCCACAGCTTACAAAAGGAAAATTCGATGAATTTCTGAGAGTCAATGCTGATAGAATTTCTGAAAAGCTTAAGGCATCAGATGCATCAGTTCTTGTTCATAACATCGGATGGATAAAACCGTTTTCTGAGCGTGGAATAAAGGTTATTGGTGGTTACGGGCTTAACATCACAAATGTTGAAGCAAAGAAAGCATACATGTCTCTTGGAATGACTGACACATACATGTCATCAGTAGAACTTCTTTCACGTGATGAAATGCAGTATGTTCCACTTATGATTACAGAACATGAAATGAAGGATGGAACTTTAACAGACAGAAAGGGCGAAAAATATACAGTACAGTTCGACCCTGAAACACACAAGACATATATATTTGCAGAATAGAATAAAAAGCGTGGACTGTTCAGATGTCCACGCTTTTATTTAAAGCAAAGTGACCAAGTCACTTGGCCCCAAGGGTCTATCAATTTTCTACGAAACTCTTAAGCTCCTCTTCAGTGTAGCTGTTGAAGAGCTTTGCATCAAGTATTTTTTCATTTACATATGGCTGAAGCTTTGCGATTGTTTTACCAGTATTGCTTCCACCAGATGTAGCAAAGAGTGCTACCTTCTTTCCTGTAAAGTCCAGTGCCTTGCAGAAATCATTGATCACAAGTGGTGCTGCATAGTACCAGATTGGGAATCCGATAAGTACCTTATCATACTCACTGAAGTTTTCAGGAAGTACTGATACTGGAATACTCTTCTTTCCAAAGAATTCCTTGTTACATCTTGAAAGTGGATTTCTGTAGTTTATGTCAGCCTTTGTATATGGTGCATCTGGAACGATTTCAAAAAGGTCAGCTCCAGTTACTGCCTGCATCTTTTCCGCAAGAGCCTTTGTATTTCCAAATTCAACGCTGAAATATGCGATTAATGTCTTCATTATATATGTCCTCCTATGCCTTTATAACGTTAAGTGGTTTTCTGTGTACTGTTCTTCTGTATTTTACATCAGGGTATCCAAGAACGATAGTAGTTACTGCCTTTGGATTCTTGTCGGAACCGATTATTGTTCTGATTTTTCCACTCATGTTGTAGCATGCTGTAAAGAATCCACTGTAGAGAACTCCAAGACCATTTGCTTCAGCCATTAAAGCCATGTTTTCAGCAGCAAGTGATGCGCTAACCTTGTCATCTCCAAGGATTACAATTGCAGCAGGCGCATTTTTAAAGAAGAAATGGTCATCAATATCCATTTCCTTAAGCATGGATACAAATGCCTTGCCGAATCCGCTTACTCCTCTGAACATTGATACCGCAACCTCTTCACATTCTGAAAGTCTGTCTCTCAAGAGCACATAGCTTACGCCTTCCTTATTGCTTCCTGTAGGTGTAAGTCTTCCTGCTTCAAGAATCATATCAAGAATCTTTTCATCAATTGGATCCTGTTTGAACTTTCTTATGCTTCTTCTTGTCTTTATAGCCATCATGAGTTCTTCAGGATTGAGTCTTACTGGTTCATCAATTTCAATTACTTCATCGTCATATCCTGTAAGCTTTACAGCTCCAACCGGGCAGATTGCTTCACAGTGTCCACACATGATACAGCCCTTTTCTCTATGAACTGCCTTTCCATCCTTAACATCAATTGCAAATGCAACACAGTCTGATTTGCAGAGTCCGCAACCGATACATTTCTCTTTATCTATAACTACTCTCTGTTCCATAATTACCTGGCTTTCTCAATTAGTTCTCTGAAACATTTAAATATTCTTCTGCTTGCTTCATCATTTTCTGCTAATGCTTCCGGATGCCACTGAACACCGAATACCGGTTTATCATTCATTGCAATTCCTTCAGTTATTCCATCTTCCGATACTGCAGTAACAGTGAAACCTGGTGCTACATCCTTTACAGCCTGATGATGAGTGCTGTTTACTTCAATTACGTCTTCTCCTATACAGTCATAGAGCATTGTGCCTTTTACAACTGTAACCTTATGCCACTTTTCAGTGTTTGGAGTATCCTGATTATGCTTAATATCTGTCTCATACTGAGATGGAATATCCTGATAGAGTGTTCCCCCAAGAGCTGCATTTATGAACTGCATGCCTCTGCATATTCCAAAAACAGGAATTTCTTTTTCCATTGCTTTTGAAAGAACCTTTTCTTCCAGTCTGTCAAGCATAGGACACATAACTACAGTATCATTCAGAACCTCTTCATTATATATACAGGTTCCTACATCATGTCCACCTGTAAAAAGAAGACCATCGCACTTAAGAAGAAGTGCATCTATTACCTCATCGTTATCAGTGAGTGGAAATTCCAGTGGAGCAAGTCCTGCTGAAATAAGGGACTCCATATATTCAGGAAGCATATACTGATAGCCTTTTTTATCGTTATATAACGGCATTACACCAACTGTCCTCATATCAGTTTTCTCCTTCAATCTCAAGTTTATGAAGTATTTCTTTGAATATCTTGTCAATGTCAAACTCCCCGTCTATTTCAAGATATTCACTTCCAGACTCTACAGCATTCTCTTTAAACATCTTACTGCAGAAAATGAGTCTTTCAAGGTCAACAGTGTCAGCAATACGTTTTTCAATTACATTTGCTTCTGATGCAACCTTATCAATATTCTTTCTCAGGTAATCTTCACTCATTACTATGAAAACCGCTTTAATTTTCTCAAGATACTTCTCATCAAAATGGCTTTTCCATTCCTTTGGAATATAGCAGCCTTCAAGAATCAGGTTCTGTTCATTTTCTATGGCAGTTTTAATAATCTCAGCAACATATGGGAAGAGGAAATATCTCATCTCCCTGTCATCGTTTACCGTTAAATCTGTCATTCCTGTTCTTATAAAACCCATTTTGAGATGATCCAAAGAAATATATGAAACACTGATTTTCTCCATAAGTTTCTGCGCAAAATATGTCTTTCCCACGTGGCTTGAACCACCAATAAGATATATCATTGTTCTTTTCCTTTCAGGTTTACTATTACTGTTGAGCTTAATACAAGTATTATTCCAATTACTGAGAATATATCTGGTACTTCACTGAAGAAGATAAAACCAAGAATACTTGCAGTAACCGGTTCAATACATGCAATAATTGATGCACGGCTGTTTTCAAGTCTTTCAAGTCCTGCAGTATAGAATATGTACGCAAGGACATTTGTGAAGAATGCAAAGAGGAATGCAATAAGGACAGTCTTTCCTTCCATGAATCTTCCTGAAAATTTCTTTCCAAGGAATGGGATTACGCCAATTGTAGAAAACAGGAATGTATAGAAAGTAATTGTTACTGATGAGTAACCACGGTTAAGCGCGAATCTGCTGAAAATACTGTAAAGTGCATACCCAAGGCCCGAGCCAAGACCAATCATGAGTCCCTTGAAACCTATGCTCTGTTCTCCTGAAAGAATTCCTGAAACCAGTGCACATCCGATAAATGACATAATAAGGGCAGTTACTTTTCTTCCTGTAATCTTTTCTTTAAAAAGAAGTGCTGAAAGCACCATTACAAAGGCTGGCGCAGTATAGAGAAGTATGGCTGCAACAGCCATTGACACACTTTTTATACTTTCATAGTAGCAGAAGTTGAAGAACAGTACGGCGACAATTCCTGTACCTAAAAAACACCACAGGTCTTTCAGTCTGATCTTAAGTACACTTCTGTCTTTAAAAAGCGCATAAATAAGGAGCAGTATTACAGAATAGAATCCTCTTAAAAACACTATCTCCATAGAACTGAAGTCTCTGAAATATCTTACAAATACAGGAAGACATCCCCAGAGAACAGCAGCAAGTATTACAAATATTTTTCCGTCTTTTTTCATATTTTGATAACCTCAGGCTGTTTAGCAGAAATTGTTAAGGAATTTAGGAAGCATCTGTGATGAGTACTGCGGTAGTGAGTAGTTTCCATTGGAAAGACACCAGTCATACATAAGGCCTCTTTCAAACATGGCATATGCGTGAGTAATGTCATTTGTAGTGAACTCACTTCTGAACAAACCTTTCTGCTGTGCTTCTATTGTAACCTGACGAAGAATCTTGTAGTAGGTTCTGTTTGTATCAAGGAGTGATCTTTCAGTGTTTGAAACAAGCTGTGATGAAAAGAGTCTTGAAAGAAGGTCAACAGATACCGTGTTTTCAATCATAAGGAAAAGTTCATGATTCATATAGATGAGCTTTTCTATTGGATTCATTTCAGGGTCCATTGTTTCATTAAGTTCAGCATACTTCTCATCAAAAAGGTATCCGAGGGAAGCTGGAAGGGAGTCCTTTGACACAAAATAGTGATAGAAGGATCCTTTAGATACATGAGCTTCCTCAATTATATCGTCTACAGTTGTATTATCGTATCCCTGTTCATAAAAAAGTTTCCATGCTGCAGAAACTATTCTACTTTTAGTATCGTTTACTTTTCGCATAATTACTGGGTTTTCCTCACTTTTACTTAAAAATAGTCTATACTTCAGTTCATATTTTATTCTAGTTTAATCTGTATTACAATAGCCCTTGTAAAAAAATATTTGAAAGCGAGAATTATTAAAATGGGTATTGAATCAGTTATATTTGTAATCTATCTTCTGTTTATGCTTGGTATCGGAGTTTTCTTCTTCTTAAAGCAGAAGAGCGGCGGCGAAAAAGACTACTTCCTTGGTGGAAGAAACATGGGTCCATGGGTATCCGCATTATCAGCAGGTGCATCCGACATGTCAGCGTGGTCACTTATGGGACTTCCAGCATCAGTATGTGCCTTCGGTATGGGAAAGACATGGATTGGCGTTGGTCTTTTGATCGGATACGCTCTCTCCTGGATCATTGAAGCTCCAAGACTCAGACGTTTCACAATTGTGTGCGACGATTCCATTACCATTCCAGAATACCTTACAAAGAGATTCTTAAGTGGAAATCCTGCAATCAGAATTTCATGTGCAGTTCTTTTCCTCCTTGCATATACAATCTATGCCGCATCCTCAATGAAGGCCTGCGGAACACTTTTCAACACAGTAACAGGAATGAATCAGAATACAGCAATGTACATGTCCGCTGTAATCATCATTCTCTATACATTCTTAGGTGGCTACAGCGCAGTATGCTGGACAGACTTCTTCCAGGGCTTACTTATGCTTGCAGCACTCCTTGTTGCTCCAATCTTTGCACTTGCACTTATAAAGTCAGGTCAGGGAGCACTTACTGCAGCAGATATGCCAGCAGGTTACTGGAACTTCTTCTCAGCAGACTGGAAGGATATAATCTCTGGTCTTGGCTGGGGAATCGGATACTTCGGTATGCCACACATTATCGTAAGATATATGTCTATTGAATCTGACAAGGCTTTAAAGAAATCAAAGATTATCGCTATTATCTGGACAACAATCATCCTTGGTTTTGGTTGTGCAGTTGGAGCTCTTGGACATCTCCTCCTTGGTGATATTGCAGACTCCTCCACAGTATTCATTCAGGTAGTACGTCACATCTTCCCAGCAGTAGTATGCGGAATCCTTCTTTCAGCTATCCTTGCAGCTGCAATGTCTTCTGCAGACTCACAGCTTCTTGCAGCATCATCAGCATTTGCAAGCGACGTATATAAGCCAATCTTAAGAAAGAACAAGGCATCAAACAGCGAAATGCTCTGGGCAGGAAGAATCGTAGTTGTCCTTATTGCAGTAGTAGCACTCTTCATCGCAAAGAATCCTAACTCAGGTTCAATCATGAGCCTTGTAGAAAATGCATGGGGACTCTTCGGTGCCGCATTCGGACCAGTTATCGTTCTTTCACTTTTCTGGAAGAGACTTAACTATGCAGGAGCAGCAGCTGGTATCATTGGAGGTGGACTTGTAGACATTCTCTGGATCGTATTCCTTTCAGGAACAGGTATCTATGAAATCATTCCAGGTTCAGTAGCAGGTTTAATCATTGCTGTAGTAGTAACACTCATCACAAAGGCTCCATCAAAGGAAGTTGAAGCACTCTTTGACAAAGCAGTGAAATACGAAGACTAAAAGACTTTAGCGTTTTTAAATATGTACTCACGAAGAAAGAGGTGGCAATTGCCACCTCTTTCGCTTTGTCAGATACATTATTCTATTGCATTTCACCTAATCAGTTGTCCAGTCTGTCCTAATCGTCCAGATAAATCCAACTACTGCAATCAGTGCTATAACTCCAAAGTACAAAAGAACATCACGCGCAGGATCAAGTACAATAGCAACTACTGAAACCAAAGCAAGGTACGCCATATATATCAGCGTTCGTACTTTAAATTGCTTCTTGAATTTCTTATCCGATGATGGATCAAGCAATACATTTTTATAAAGCAGCATATCAACCACTCCACTCATTGTGCAAACTAGAGCACAAACGTAAAGCACTCTAGCCAGCCTTGATCCTTCAGCCCACAGTCCATACCAGACATCTATCCCCAGGATCAGCACTACAAATGCGATAAGGGATATCAGCCCATTTGCCACCATATTTTTCTTCATTTTAAGATCTCCTTTATTGTTAAACTTTCAAAAACTTCACTTATAATTCTATATTAGTTATGATGGTTTTTCCATTGTAATTTTTATCAAGTATATTCACACATTTTTATGCTGTAGAACATAAATCTATGCTGTTGTCATCAAATGAAAAGAGACGGCATGCCGTCTCTCTCAATTAAATATTTCAATTCATTTATTTTCCGAGCATCATTCTGTCGTTATCAAATGACTTTCCTACATTTTCTCTGAACTTCATAAGAAGGTCATCTACTGTAAGTTTTTTCTTTTCTTCATC
>JAKSSM010000120.1 GCA_024403065.1 Clostridia bacterium
TTTGAAAAGGGAGTAAAGAAGATATGAATCTGAATAAACGCGATGTAATTAGATTTATAGAAGAAAGATATGGCTTTAAAACAAAGAAGGTGCTTGGCCAGAACTTCCTTGTAGACAAGGCAGTAATCGACAGTATCGTTGATGGATCCTTTGTGGATGACACATGTCTTGCCATTGAAATTGGTCCAGGAATCGGTGTAATTACTCATGAATTATGCATGAAAGCCCGTAAAGTTGTATCAATTGAACTTGATAAGACCCTTATTCCTATCTTAGAGGACACTTTAAAGGAATTTGACAATTTCAGAGTAATAAATGAAGACGTCCTTAAAGTTGACTTTGAAGCACTCATCAAAGAAGAAATGGAGAAGGATCCTGAGATAAAGCATGTAAAGGTTATTGGTAACCTTCCATACTATATCACTACTCCAATCATCATGAAGCTTTTTGAAGATAACATCAAATGTGATTCCATCACAGTAATGATGCAGAAGGAAGTAGCAGACAGAATCCGTGCAAAGGTAAACACAAAAGAGTATGGTACTCTTGCCATTGCAACTCAGTACTACTCAGATATCAGCAAGGTAAGTGATGCAAGTAAGGAGAGTTTCTATCCAAAGCCAGAAGTTGATTCTACTGTATTAAGACTGGACATAAGGGATGCTGCACTTGTAAATGTAAAGGACAAGAAGCTGTTCTTCAGAGTCGTTAAAGCTGGATTTGCCCAGAGAAGAAAGACTCTTTCAAATTCCATGCAGACACTTGGCCTTTTAAGCAAGGATCAGGTAAAGGAAGCCCTTTTAAATGCAGGAATCGATCCAATAAGAAGAGCTGAGACCCTTACAATTCCAGAATTTGCTCATCTTACTGATGTTATCTGTGATATGTTAAGAAAGTAGGAAACAGTATGAAACTTTATATGGGTAGTTTTATATATAGAGGTGTTCTTGGAGGAAGTATTGCCCTCGAAGAAAATGGCGTAAGATACAGAACAGGAAAAGTATCTGTAGAGAAATGGGTGCGTGACTTTACTCTTTCATATAGTGATATAAAGGGTGTGAGCTACAGCCGTGGACTTTTCAAAAGGGTAAAGTTCCTTATGAGTGATGGAAAAGAATATGAATTCATAGTTCATGGCATTGGAAGTTTCAGAAGAGAACTTGAAGTAAGAATGAATAGACTGTAAAAGTGAACCCGGACAAAAGTCCGGGTTTTGTAATGTTTATGATGCTTCAAATGAAAGAAGTTTCTCCATATCCCAATTTTTAACCATATAGTATTCATGTCTGCTGTTTCCATAGTTATATATTTCAAGGAGCCTTCCCTGTATGTTTATAAAGCCAGTATTGAAACCGAGATATAAAAAACCTGAATACGATGGTTCTATTATGGAACCAGTCCTTGCATTTGTAACGAGTGTAAGCTTTTCAAGCTGAAGATTTTCGATATATTCTACAAATTCAGCACTGTTTGAAAGGTCTACGCGTTCTATAACAGAATCGATTTCATGATTCACATAGCAGCTGTTATAGTCTGGATAGATTAATTCTTTTTCCATAACATCTTTAAAAGTGCATTTTTCAAATGTGAATCCGATAAAACCATATGAAAGAAGGCATAATGTGAAAACAAGTGCAACAAGTACAGTTCCTTTACGCTTTACAGGTGGTTTAAGAAGATTCTTCATACGATAGCGAAGTACTCCGGCAGATGCTGACAGACATGTTGTAAATCCAGTGCCATTTGAAGCTTCTGAAAGAAGCAGGTCTGCATATCTCTTTTTCTCATGGTCATTCATATCGCATACTACGATTTCATCGCATGAGAGTTCCAGGTCTTCAATAGCTTTTTCTGATGCTATCCATACAAGTGGATTGAACCAGAAAATGGCTTTAAGGAAAGTAAAGAATATCTTGGTGTCCACATCACTTCTCTGAAGGTGATGAAGCTCATGAGAAAATATCATTCTGAGTTCCTCTTCGGAGTAACCATTGAAGAATGATGTATCAGCATCATGGTTATCAGGAAGAATCAGTTTTCTTGATTTCTTTGTTGTACCCATGGAAAGTGGTGACTTTACTTCTGATGAAATCATAAGTTTCACAGGGAAGTTATAGTTCTGCTTTTCCCTTACTTCATTCCATATTCTGTCTACATCCATATTCTTAACTTCATAAGAACTGTCTTTTACTTTGTGCTTGAATATGAGATGGGTAATTATGCTGTATCCAAAGAAAAGGACAAATCCAGTAAACCACACTATGGAAAGAATTACTGCTGTCTTCTTTGGGATATATATGTTGTAAAGAGGAAGTCCTGCATTTGCAAAAAGAAGATACAGGTTGTAGAAGATAAATACAGGTACTATCCAGAGTACTGAACACGCTCTTGCACTTACAACTTTCCTGATTAATGGCATAAGCGGAAGAAGAACCGCAAAGTATAAGGTAAATACAAGAAGAACAGATAACATAAAGTACATGAATGAGAGAAAACCTTCTTCTTTTCCGTACACAAGTACTGTCATTACAAAGACAGTAAGGAGGATTGTTATAAGAAGGGTTGGCTCAGTGAAAACAAAAGTCTGCCTTCCTTTTTCCGGTCTGTCATCATCTATTCCATGTTCCCAGTTCCATGATCTTCTGAAACAGTAGGCAATGAGGCCACCCATAACAAGATCGAAAAACAGACGTACCAAAAACATCATAATCTGTCCTCCTCAAGAAGTTTTCTGAGTTCTTTGATATCATCATCTGAAAGCTTCTTTCCGCTTAAGGATAAGGCAAAAGATGAAATGGATCCGTTAAAGAAACGGTCAAGGAAAGACTTTCCGATGCTTCCAAGATACTCATCACGTGAAATCAGTGGTGTGTAGAGGTTTGTTCTACCATGCTTTTCAAGTGAAAGGACTCCCTTTTCACAGAGACGGGTAAGAAATGTGATTATTGTGCTTGGAGCCAGGTCCTTTTCCTTTAGAAGTTCCTTTTCGATATCACTTCTTGATACTGGAGGAGTGTTACTCCAGATGATTTCCATTACTTTGAGTTCGCTTTCTGAAAGCTGCTTTAAATTATCCATAGCCGTACCTCGTATCTTTTTCTACACTTTGTAGTGATATAATTCTACAAGATGTAGTGATAAAAGTCAAGAAAAAATATGCCGGGAATTTCTTCTGGGAGTTTTATTGGACAGACAAGATGATATACTGAAATCACAAAAGGGAAATAAATACATTATTGAAAACTCTTTCATTTTTGTTCTCATTGTTTTAATTTTTTGTTTCATTTTAACTTACATTTATCCTTTCTTTCGTAAAAGAAGCTGGTAATCCAGCTTCTTTTACTTTATATACAAGATAACAATATGCGTGAAATTCAGACAAAAAAAGAAGGCGATATTCGCCTTCTCTGTGAATTACAGTCTCTATTCAGTCTTTTCTTCGTCTTCAGTAACAAGTTCTGCTTCTACTTCTGGAATTAATGCAGGGTCTACTGGAGCTTCTTCAACCTTTACTTCCTTCTTAAGTTCGATGTGGAACTTTGATGCAGGGTTGTTTTCCTGTGTGAGAATGAAAGTAACAACAAGGTTAAGAGCAACAATAAGGAACATAAATACTGGAAGAACAAATCTCATTGCACCTGCTCTTGCCATATGTTCATAACTTCCACGAATAAGATTAAAGATATTGAGATATTCGCAGTATACAGTAAGTGCTGCAGCTGTAATTGATCCAGCCATAGCAAGAGGTGCATACTTGCAGTTCTTTGATGTAAGTGCACAGTTAACGTAAAGAAGTGCTACTGATAAAATAATCCATACAATCCACATAGTTATTTTCTCCTATTCATATATATATTAATTAAAACTGAACTTTTTCATTTGCAAGTTTCTTTCTTAAGGAAATTACAGATATTATTCCAACAATTGTTGAAATAATGGATGCAACATCGAAGCTGAAACTTACATAATTCCTTATGGAAAAGTCAAAATATACCCAGAAACATGTACCAAAGATGGAGACAAGTTTAAGTACTACTTCATCCTTTGTTGTCATAAGAAGTGTATATATGCATGTTGCAATAACTGGTGCCCAGCCGAGAAGCCCACTGGTGTTAAGAAGTGCAGAGAAAACAATCTGAAGGATGATATATATCATCTTTTCAAAAAGAGATATGTCCTTCTTTATGCATCTCATATTTCTTATGATACTGAAGATATTTGCAAGAGGACCTGTGATACCACCAAGGATGAAATTGCTCACAGCATACAGCCCAAACTGAACACACTGCAGCTTCAGAATGTTCTTTTTAGACCTTACAAATCCTATGATTACCATTAAGACTGCTGCAAAGAGTGCAACAATATTTCCAATAAGTAGGTTGTTCATAACGAAATGATTCTACCACTTTTATACCCTTTTTGCAAACCATGTGATATAATGCAGGGGTATAAGGGAGTGATAAAAATGGAAACAAAGGATATTATGGAATTATCAGGAGATGTAATAGATCTTTCAGAACTCAAGGGTAGAGATAAGATTAAAGAACTTACATTATCAGGTATGCTTAAGAATACTGAGATGCTTTACAGTGTGGAAGTAGAAAGCCTCATTCTTGATAATGAAGATAATACTGAAGAGGTAAGACTTAACGAAATAAAAGGACTCAAGTCATTATCCCTCATAAAGCCATACAGAAATATAAGAGGGCTTTCCTTATGCAGTGACCTTGTAAAGCTCAGACTTAATATGTATGCACCATCATCAAAGGACCTTTCTGAACTTTCAGGACTTGAAAATCTTAAGGAACTCCGTCTTACATATCTTAAGGCAGACAGTTTAAAGGGAATTGAAGGACTCAAACTTGAAAAGCTTGAAATACATAATTCAAAGACCCTTAAGGATATTACTGCAGTAGAAGGTCTTAAGGATTAACTTAAATAT
>JAKSSM010000121.1 GCA_024403065.1 Clostridia bacterium
GATAAACCACATAGTTCTTGCCACCGAGCGCAACTGCCTGTGCACCACTGATATCTCCACCTGTAAGTGTCAAGAGGACTGCCATAGTCATAACGATTCTATGGTCATTGTGGCCATCAAGTATTTCTTCCGGTTTTTCAAACTTTCTTGGGAATACTACTATTGTATCTTCATGAACAGTAACATCTGTTCCGAATTTTTTGAGTTCCTGTGCCATGACATTTCCACGGTCACTTTCCTTCATCTTAAGTCTCTTTGTACCTGTAAAGATTCCACCAAACTTTGCTGCAGCAACTCCGAAGAGTATCGGACCAAGGTCCGGGCAGTCTGAAAGATGAATTGTTGGTGTACCTTTAAGAAGAGACTTTATATGCTTTTCATAGACCTTATCACCCTGAAGGCTATCTGGTTTCAGTCCCTCGATTTCAATTTCAGAACCAAGAGCATTAAGTGCTGCAAAGAATGCAGCATTGGAATAGTCACCTTCTACAGTTACTTCTTTTCCTGCATATTCCTGATTACCTGGAACTGAAAGTGTATTTTCATCCTTCCAGAAAACATTTACCCCAAAGGTCCTAAGTGAATCAATTGTAAGTTCAATATATGATCTGCTTTCAATTGGTGGAACAATCTCGATTTCACTGTCACTTTCAAGAAGAGGCAGTGCAAAGAGAAGTCCTGAAATGAACTGTGAACTGATATTTCCAGGTACACGGTAGTTTCTTGCCTTAAGAGGACCCTTGACCATAAGGCGGTTTGCACATTTAAGGAAATCAAAACCGTCTTCAGATGCTATGGTCTCATAAACACTCATTGGTCTTTTAAGGAGTGTATCACTTCCTGTAAGAATTACATTCTTTCCTGAGAGAAGTGCAATTGGTATAAAGAAACGGAGGGTACTGCCACTTTCTCTGCATGCAAGCGCATTCTTTGGAACAGAATTTCTGATGTCTGCACCTTCTATAGTAACAGTATCTCCATCAGTCTCGTACTTTACTCCAAGGGATCTCAGGCAGTCAAGAGTAGCTTCAACGTCTTCACTGTTCGAAACACCATGAACTATGCTTTTTCCTTTTGAAAGACCTGCACAGATCAAGAGTCTGTGTGCCATACTCTTTGAAGGAGGAGCAGTTACTTTTCCCTTTCCTTTTGATTTTTCAATATGAACATTCATCTATTTCTGTTCCTTTTCAAGTATGTCTATTGCTTCAAAATATCCGTTTAATCCATGTCCTGTGATTGTTTCAATACATGCAGTTCTTACGAAGCTTACCTGTCTGAAACTTTCTCTTTCTTCAACTTTTGAAATATGAACTTCAACACATGGAATGCTTACGCTTTTAAGTGCATCAAGAAGTGCTACACTTGTATGAGTATATGCACCTGGGTTGAATACTATACCATTAACACCAGTAAAATATGCTTCCTGAATTTTATCCACAAGAGCACCTTCATGGTTTGACTGATAGCATTCAACTTCAATATTTCGTTCTTTACAGTACTCGCCTATTCTTTCTACAAGAGAACTATAGCTTTCACTGCCGTAATGACCTGGTTCACGGATTCCAAGCATATTGAGATTCGGACCATTAAGTACAAGTAGTTTCATAATATCTCCATTTATCTATAGGTATCCTTTACAAACTGAACGAAACTGTCCTGGGAGAGTTTTTCAGCTTCAAAGGTACCAACCTTACTGCATTTTATAACTGTAATCGAGCCTGCTGATGTTTTCTTGTCATGAAGAACAGCACCAGTAACTGACTCGATATCAACTTCCTTTTCTACAGGAAGACTGTATTTCCTAAGAACAGGAATGAGTTTTTCTCTAATCTCAGGTGTACACATTGGAAGCATTCCAAGGGATACACATTCTCCGTGATAGAGACCTGTCATTCCTTCTGAACTTTCGATGGCATGTCCGATTGTATGACCGAAGTTCAGTGCCTTTCTTATTCCGGATTCCTTTTCATCCTCTTCAACAACCATCTTCTTTATCATGAGAGAACCGATAATTATCTCTTCAAGATTTGTAAATGGTTCAGAGTTTCCGATATATTCAAAAAGTTCCGCATCGAATGTCAGTGCCATCTTTATTGCTTCTGCCATACCATTTGAAAGTTGACGGGAAGGAAGTGATTTAAGTACTTCAGGATCTATAAGCACTCCCTTTGGTGGATAGAATGCTCCAAGGATATTCTTTACATCATTAAAGTCAACTGCTACCTTTCCTCCAATTGATGAATCAACCTGTGAAAGGAGTGTTGTAGGGATGTTATAGAAATCGATACCTCTCATATATATGGCAGCTGCAAAACCAGCCATATCCCCTATTACTCCACCACCTACAGCAACAACTGCATCGCTTCTTGTAAAGCTGTTCTTTAAGAGTTCACTGCAGATTGAAAGAAGGACATCAGTATTCTTGCTCTTTTCTCCTTCAGGAATTGTAAGGATGTATCCTTCCTTACACTGCTTCACTACCTTTTTTGCATATTCCTTTGGAACACCTGTATCAGTAACAACCAGAACCTTTCTGTCAAGATTGAAGAACTGCTTTGCCTTTGAAAGATATCCATCACCTATTGAAATATCATAGGAACCTGCACCGGTTTTGATTGGAATAATCATAGTATCTCCTTTTAAATGCTCTGACGTACGAAGGAACCAACTGACTTAAGTTTGTCACAGCAGACTGCAAGTTCTTCCATCATGGATCTTCCTTCACTTGAGTGGATATTGCCTTCTGCTTCAATATAGAAGTAATATTCCCAGAGAAGTTCTCTCATAGGACGTGAACGGAGTGTTCCAAGGTTGAATCCGTGAGCACCGATGATATTCAGTGCTCTTGCAAGGGAACCTGCTTCATTCTTTACTGTAAACATGAGTACGAAATTTGCACCATGCTTCGTTGCAACGTTCTTGCTCTTTGAACGGGAAAGAACAGCAAATCTTGTAGTGTTCACTCCTGATTCATTGATACCGTCTGCAAGAATATCAAGACCGTACTTCTTTGCACTGTCTTCACTTGCAATTGCTGCAACTGTAGGGTCGTTCAGCTTTGCTACATATTCTGCAGCAAGTGCTGTATTTTCATAGGAAATTTCCTTCATACTGTGCTGTTTTATAAACTTTGAGCACTGATTAAGTGCCTGTGGATGGCTTACAACAGTCTTGATGTCTTCAAGTTTTGCACCATGAGGAGCAACGAGCGCATGACGTACTGCAAGGTCAACCATTCCGTTTATATACAGTGAACCATTGAAGATGATATCAGTAACCTGACCGACTTCACCTGCAGCACTGTTTTCTATTGGAAGTACTACTACATCGCAGTCACCGTTTACTACTGAATCATAGGCATCCTTGAAGTTTCCAAATGGTACCTTCTTTGCCTGTGGGAAAAGACGTGATGCAGCAATATGTGCAAAAGCACCTTCAATACCACTGAAAGCTACACGTCTTCCTTCTGTAAGATAAAGCTGATACTGTTTTGAAAGTCTCATGGATTCCTGAATAAAGTTTGTGTAATATCCACGGATTATCTCATCATCAATAAGTTCAGCATTCTTTTCAATAACTTCTCTTTCTCTTTTTGCATCAAGAATTGGTACACCATTTGCCATTTTGTATTCGGCAATATCGGATACAGCCTTCATACGCTTTACGAAAAGCTGGGCCATTTCCTTATCCACTTCATTGATTACCTGTCTTGCTTCTTTGAATTTCTGTTCCATAATATCTATCCTTTTTTTATCTTCCATCATATTCTTCCTTAAGTTTCCTGAATGATGGAAGAGATTTTTCTATCTGTTCTGTTGATACACAGTATGAGATTCTTACAAATCCTGTGCATCCAAAGCTGTTGCTTGGTACAAGAAGGAGCTCATACTTCTTTGCAGTCTCGCAGAACTGTTCTGCATCGTCCTCCAGGGCTTTTACAAAGAGATAGAATGCTCCATCCGGTTTAACAACCTCATATCCGTACTCAGTGAGTGCTGATGTAAGGAGGTCACGGTTTTTCTTGTATACTGAAATGTCTGATGTAACTCCAAGACAGTCAGAAACTGCATACTGGAAAAGTGCTGGTGCACATACATATCCAAGGGCACGTCCTGCTCCACATACGGCAAAGAAAAGATCCTTTGCTTCCTTTATCTTTGGAGATACCATAATATATCCGATACGTTCTCCTGGTACTGAAAGTGACTTACTGAATGAGTAAAGAACTACAGTATCATCATAGTAGTTCATAATAAATGGTGCTTCAGTATCATATACAAGTTCTCTGTATGGTTCATCACTTAGGATATATATCGGGTGACCGAACTCTTCTTCTTTTTCTTTAAGAACTGATGCGAGTGCTTTTACACTTTCCTCGTTTAATACAGCTCCTGTCGGATTGTTAGGAGAATTGATGATTACAGCCTTTGTATTTTCATTTACGGAAGCTCTGAATGCTTCAGTATCCAGCTGGAAGTCACTTGTTCTAACCATTACAGGTTTAAGCTTTGCACCAGTCTTTTCTACGAAAACCGTATATTCAGGGAAGAATGGAGCAAGCGTAATTACTTCATCCCCTTCCTTTACAAGAGCAGTGAGGGATACTGTTAATGACGCAGCTGCACCGCATGTCATGTAGATAAGTTCTGGAACTGAATTAATTCCATACTTTTTATTCATGTAATCTGAAATCTTCTTTCTTACTTCCATATCTCCAGGGCCTGATGTATAGCCGTGAAGAGCTTCAGGTGACATGGATTCAATAAGTGAAAGAAGTTTATCTGTAAAGACTTTTGGAGCAGGAATGCTTGGGTTTCCAAGGCTGAAGTCAAAAACATGTTCAGCACATATTGCTGCTTTTCTCGTGTTACTGTATTTAAATATTTCTCTTTTCTTGCAACTCTTTTCTCTAAGTTCCCTCATTGCT
>JAKSSM010000122.1 GCA_024403065.1 Clostridia bacterium
CTTTGAATTCTTTCATTTCTTTATCTATATCTGTATAGTAATCTCTCACGGCTACTTTTTCACAAAGTCTGATGTATCTGTATTCGCCATCAGTGATTTTATTCCCTAAGCTTTCCAGAATAAACTGGTATATACGTACCTGGATAAGTGTACGCGGATTGAAATCCTCATGCTTTATGTTTCTTCCAGTCTTGAAGTCGACTACTTTAACTGAATCTCCAACCTTTTCAACCCTGTCAGGAAGTCCATGAAGTTTTATTCCTTCAGGATGTACTGCCTCTACATCTTTTTCCTTAAGTAGAATCTCGCACTCTGGATTCATATCATATGCCGTATTCATCATCTCCATAAAGGCTTCCTTTTCCTCATTTACCTTGTCAGATATTATTGGAGGATTTAGCTTTATGTAGTCATCAAAGGCTTTTTCTGATATCTCAAGGAACTCGTCCTCTAATACATAATTCTTTGCGAGGTCTTCAAGACGCTTGTGTGCAAGTGTACCTGTATCTCTTGCTGAAATAACTTCAAGAGGTTTATCCTCTTCAGGTTCATCTATATAAAGGACATATTTAAGCATGAACTTCTTTGGGCAGTCGAAAAATGTTTCGACGGCAGAAGGTGACCATCTTCTTTCAAGAAGATCTGGTATGCTATGTACCGTAGTTTCAGAATCTGCTTCCGAAAAAGTATTTCCATCAACATATGCTTTTCCGATATATCTTGAAAGAGCAATTTCCGGTTCAAAATATGATATCTTCTTTACTGCTTTTTCAAATTCAGGTGCATCAGGATTATCACCTTTCTCCATCATATACAGTTCTGAAACCAGGGATGATGCATTCATCTCCTTGAGTTCTGTAACATTAAATCTTGAGTAGGATATATGGACACTGTTTTCTAAAGCCATTGCAAGTTTAATAAGCATAAAGAAAACATCATGTTTTCTCATGACTCTGTCCTTGGACTTGATATATATATTTTCTTTTCCAAAACAGTCAATATCATCATCAAGGAGGAGATAGTCTTCAACAGGGCTTCCAGGATAGTTATCCTGAGACATGCCAGCAATATACAGGTCATGTCTTAATGATGTAAGTGCTTCCTGAATTCCAGTAACATATATTTTTCCTGCTTCACTGCTGTCCTTTGCAACTCTCATACTGAAGATGCTTTCTATTGCATCGTCACCCGACTCCTCAAGCCCTGAAAGTTCATCTGTAACTGCAAGAAGAGCTGAGGCATCCAGCTTCTCAAGAAGTTCCTTTCCGTGTCTTATCACTGAATACTTAAGAATAAATTCATGTACAGGAAGTTCAAGTTCTCTTAATGCCTTTTTGAGCGCTTCTGTATATGCTGGATCACCCACATATGCTTCCCTGAATGCTTTAAGTTTTCCTTCGTTTATATCATGATCTGCCGTTGGATTGAGTGCAAAAAGGTAATCAAGCAATATCCTTTCATCAATACCATCTGATGTTACTTCGTCAAGAAATACGCTTCTTTTAAAGCATGTACTCTCCATCATTTTTCTTAAACTTTCACCAGTAAACAGATTTCCTGAGATCCAGTTTCTGTAGAGAGAAAGAAGCCTTGCAGGATTGGAATTCACTACAGGAATTCCGCATCCAAAAGATACTGGAATATCATATTTCAGTGCGTAGTCAAAGAAAAGCTGACTGTAGGTATTTCTGTCAGCTGCAGCAACTACAGCATTATCAATATGACCTGAATTGTAGATACTCTCAATTATCATCTCAACTTCGTTGGATGAACCGTAGCAGCTTGTGTATGATGAAATCTCAAGTTTTTTACTTTCTTTTCCGTAGATTTCACTTAAAGAGCAGCTTCTGTATTTTCCACCTGAAAGAGTGTCAAGGAGTTTCTTTTCCAGTGGCTTAAGTGGATATTCCTTTAAAACAACAAATTCTGAACCGATAAAAGGCTTACACTCATTTACAGCTTTTGTTATAAGCATTACTGAGTCAATGCTGCTCTCATCTTTAATGAGCTTAATATATTTTCTGTATACATTAAGTATTGCCCTGTTCTTTTCTTTGAAAATACCTTTACCTAATGCATCTTCAATTTCGCGCTCTTCATCATCCTCTGAAAGATATCTTAAGGTCCTTATGCTGTCTGCAAGATGCTTGAGATCGGAATAGTTGCAACCTTTGAAGTAATCTTCAGTTTTAGCTGCATCAGCTACATATTTTATCGTTTCTTTTTTACCTGCTATTTTATCCTTAATGATGATTCCTGAACGGAGCAGTGCAAGTCTGGCGAGTTCCACTGCACCTGTAACTCTCATATTTATTCTGCCGGCATTATGATATGCAAGATTTTTTGAGAACTCACTGGCATTTATTCCAGGAGCAAATACTATTATTTCTTTCATGTCCTGTCCTCTGGTCATTAATATTTCTTTACCTTTTATATTATACCATACCCCACTGAAATATTTATGCATTTTTTGTCACCTTCCGGTTTCCTGTCCCGTTTATAGGACATGTCAGCAGTTAATATATAGGTGTAACAGAGATAAATTAAAGACATAACTAATATTAAAGGAGAAAAGAAATGGAAATCACATTCGTACCATCAAGATCACTTACTCATGAAATCCTGACTTTCAGAAGAAGACCAGAAAACGACTCAACAGTAAAAGCTGTAATTGAACACATTAAATACTTCAGAGACAATCTCGAACTTGATCCAGATCACGGCGAGGAGATTTACAGAGTAAGACTTACTGTAAACGGCAGTAAGGAACTTGACCTCAGCGAATGCGAGATACTTTCTGATGCAGATAGTTGAGAGGTTGAAATCTACACATCTACAGCATATTCACCAATGGGGGATATATTCAGCGGCAAAAAAAAAAAAAAAGAAGTTTTCGACTACAAGATGGTTCAGGATTACTACAACAGTGGCGAATTCTATATCAATTATGTAAAGGATGGAAAAGACATGGGAGACAGTCAGCTTTCTTTCGACATTTCAGAACTTCTTGAAAGAAATGATTTATGGGGTACTGAACAGTGCAGCATTGCTATAGATTTCAAGAACGGAACTGATAGAGTATTCCTTGAATCTCTCAGAAATATCACAAGAGAATTCCTGGACGAATATGATCTTCCTTGCTGCGAATCCTTGTGGGAAGATGAGGAAGAAGAGGCACTTGAAGAAGGAGACGGAAAAACGAACTGGCTTATATGCCCAAACGCAATCTTTTCTTCTCTTCCAGACACAAAAGCTTATCTTGATAAACTGAATGCAGCTCTTGAAGCATTCACAGGACAGTTCGAATGCAGCTGCTATGACAGCGGAAACAACGAAGACTGCTGCCTCCTTATCGATTTTAAAAACTTTGGAGTCGCAAAAATCTTCTGGACAGAAGAAACAGGATTTGCTATCTGCGGTGCTTATTTATAGTTTTTTTCATTTCTGTTGCCCCATGTTTATGCATGGGGCCTCTTTCTGCCGCTGCATTTTTCGCTTTGCAGGTTTATATCAGCAAACACAAAAAAGGATCATACGTTATTGTATGATCCAAACATTTAAATCTGTAAATTTTGAGCATATTTGAACTCTATTACACTTCTTAAAGTGGTTTCAGAATATGCCTTCTCTTTATGCATAAAATGAACTATTTCGTCTTTATCCATCCTGCCAAGTTTTTTAATCACAATATCAAGAATTTCTTTGTCTTCCTTAGACAGGTGATTGAATGTGCACACTTCATTCAAAGAAAACCGATATGCACTTGATTCTCCCATATCAACTTCCTCGCAAGGTACACCCCTCAGCTCTATTATATAATTATGACCAACAGGAACGGCACCCATAGGCAATGCCTCATAAACAAGTCCAGTGATAGCTGCTCCTCTCATCTTATATGCCAAAGCATCTGCATACCACATAAGTTTCATAAGCTTAACCTTGTACAGGCTGGTCACTTCCCTTGATGCTGCAAAATATCTTATAACATCAATCACCTTATCAAGGGATAACTCAGCATTTCCGTGGTACATCTGATTTCCCTGAAATTTTGCATAACTTGCCTCGATTGCTTTCCTGAGATAAGAGTTCTGATCTTTTTCGTAAAGTGAAGTAGCAGTATCAAGATACCTGATGTATGTATCTGTTGCGAAACTAGCCTTAGCATTTTTCAGAAGTGATATGAACCATTCCGGGTCCTCATCTATTTTTTTTAGAATAGTATCATGCGCTTTATCCTGTACCTGATGACTTTCATATCGGGTAATCGTCTTTCCTCCCCATCCAAGAAGGGTGCATAAGTCATTCTGGCTTATGCCATATTTCCCTCTGATTCTTCCAATCTCCAAAGAAGTAAGGAGCCCTTCTTTTTCTCTGTAGGCATCCTTCATCTTTGCATCATTCTCCTTTAGCATCTGCTCGGCCATATGTAGTTCATTTGCCATATCGCAGAGAAAATATGATGCGACATAGTCAACAGGTTCATTCTTGAATGTTGTATGCTCCTTTAGAAGAACTGTCTTCACTTCATGTTCTTCCATACAGCATGAACAGATTCTTTTTTCACTCTTTATGACCTTCATATCCATGAAAACACCTCTTATTTCTTTTTGTATGGGAAAGTTGATGAAGTAAAAGCCTTTTCCGCGAAGTGAAATGACATAACAAAAGTTGTTGCATCCCCAAACATTCCAAGTACTTCTACCCTTATCTTGATGTAAACATCTTCGTCCCCGTTATATACCTTACCAAACTCGCGCATTTCGCTCTTCTTAGGAAATCTAACATCTTTTACTGTTTTGATATAGTCTTCCACAGTAAGTGTCAGCAACTCTCTTTTTAAAGCATCTACAGG
>JAKSSM010000123.1 GCA_024403065.1 Clostridia bacterium
TTTTTTGATTCTAGTAATTCTTTATGCTGTATATTCCAGTTTAGGAGGACTAGCAGCAGATATTCTTTACTACCTTTCCTCTTACCATAACAATCTTTACGTTTGATGCAAGAGTGAGGAGTTCGATGTTATCTACTGGGTTTTCTTCTACAACGATAAGGTCAGCGTTATATCCCTTCTTGATAAGACCAGTTACATCCTGCTTGCCAAGTGCTTCAGCAGCATTTACTGTTAAACAGTCAAATACGTGCTTTGAGCTCATTCCGCCTTCTCTTAAGTCTAAGATTTCAAGTCCGTTTTCACCAGGCTTTAAAGCATTGATTGTATCAGTACCGTAAGCCATCTTTACGCCAGTTCTTAATGCTGACTTGAATGCATTGTTGTGGTCTTCGATAAGGAGACTTGCCTTTCTTGCTTCTTCTGGATCCTTTGAGGATGTACAGATGTTTACAACTCTCATTGTAGGAATCAGGAAGAGTCCCTTCTTAACCATAGTTTCGCATAAGTCATCACTTAAACCGCAACCATGTTCAATAGTATCGATACCTGCTTCGATACATCTGATGGATGCTTCTCTGCAGTGAGTATGAGCTGATGTTCTTCTCTTTAAAGCGTGTGCTTCTTCAACGATTGCACGAAGTTCTTCAACTGTATAGTTTGGCCAGTCTGGTTCATCTCCTGATGATCCCATACCACCTGATGCCATAACCTTAATGAAGTCTGCACCGTTTCTGATCTTTTCTCTTACGCCTTCAACTACTTCCCATGGACCATCGAAACATCTTTCACCTAAATTGTATTCAGGAAGTCTTCTTACATATCTAGGGAATGAAAGGTCTCCGTGACCACAAGTCATTGTAATGAAGCCTGCACATGCAATGATGTTAGGACCAACAACTACATCCTTGTTGATTGCATTACGAACTGCAACGTCTTCTGGAGTGTAGTATGTAACGTGTCCGCAGTTTCTTACAGTTGTGAAACCGGCATTAAGTGTCTTCTGAGCATTGCAGAGGAAGTGCATAGCCTTTTCAGGTGATGGTGTAACCATTCTCCATAATGCACCTGTCATGCTTGACTTGTTGAGACCAGTTTCAGCATTAAGATGTGAGTGCATGTCTGTCATACCAGGCATGAGCCACTTTCCGTTTAAGTCATATACTTCGTCAGCTTCTGGCATTACTTCTGTATTTCCGAATACTTCAGCAATCTTTCCGTCAACAACGAGGACGTTATGTTCATCCTTTACACCATTGCTGTCGATGATATTTGCATTTTTGAATAATACTTTCATTTTTCTACCTCTATGCCTTTACAGCACCATTCTTGCTCTTGTAGTAAATATTGTCTACAACTACAGCTACTACACCAATGCCTAATGCGATTACGGAAACTACGTAGTTAGGGAATACGAGTCCGATACCAGCAGCAGCAATTAAGAGACGGGAAGCGATGTTCATATCGTGCTTTCTGAAGTAACCTTCAATAGCATAGTCTAAGAACATTACACCGAGGGATGCAGTGATGAAGTTGATAACGATTTCTACGATACTTCCCTGTCCGATAAGGGATGGGTTTATAACGAAGAAGTATGGTACAAGGAAGCCTGGAATTGCCAGCTTGAAGGCTGCAAGACCTGTCTTCATTGGGTTTGATCCAGCGATACCAGCAGCAGCGAATGCAGCAAGGGATACTGGAGGAGTAAGTGTACCTAAAATTGCAAAGTGGAAGATGAAAAGGTGAGCTGCGATTGGCTGAGCACCCATCTGAATAAGAGCTGGTGCACAGAGTACTCCGAGGAGTGTATATGTAGCTGGAGTAACAAGTCCAGTACCAAGTAAAAGTGCAGCGAGCTGAGTAAGAAGTAATCCTACTACAAGGTTTCCACCAGCGAACTGAGTGATGATTGAACCTACCTTCTGTCCTAAGCCTGTCATAGCAAGTGTAGCTACGATAACACCAGCAGAAGCACATGCTGTTGATACAGAAATCATTGACTTGAGTGCGATTCTGCAAGTCATAAGCATCTTCTTGAGGTTAAGTCTTGTATCCTTCTTGAGCATTGTTACTACGAATAATGCAAGAGTTGAATAGATAGCTGACATTAAAGCTGAGAACTGAGCAGCCATAAGTCCGATAAGGATTGCAAGTGGAGCAATAAGGAAGATTGCAGCCTTGAATGAAATCCAGAGGTTTGGAAGATATTCTCTTTCAATACCAAGGAGTCCCTTCTTTACGGACTTGATATGTACTGAGTTGAAAAGTGATACGTAGTAGAGTACTGCAGGAATTGCAGCTGCTACTGCGATTTCCCAGTATGATCTGTCAAGCATTTCTGCGATAAGGAATGCTGTAGCACCAAGTACTGGAGGTGTGATTGAACCACCGGCAGATGAACATGCTTCTACTGAACCTGCATATGTTGGTTCGAAGCCCATCATCTTCATAAGTGGAATTGTAAGAGATCCTGTTGCAGTTACGTTGGCAACTGTTGAACCGGATACCATACCCATCATAGCTGATGAGATAACTGCTACCTTTGCAGGACCACCTGAGAAGCCTCCTGCAAGAGCAAATGCGAGACGCATGAAATATTGTAAAGCACCACTTACCTGTAAGAGCGCTGAGAAAATCATGAATGCAGCGATTTCTACAGCAGCTGTTCCTAATGTGGAGCTGAATAAGCCTTCTGTACCTACGAAGATAAGATTGATAACACGAGTGAATGTGTATCCCTTATGAGCAAGTGCGCCAGGGAAATACTTACCATAGAGGCAGTATAATACGGCAAATAAGGCGATGAAACACATTGGGAGACCGATTGATCTTCTTGTTGCTTCAAGAACCATAATAACGAGTGTTACAAGGAAGACCATGTCTACAGTAGTAAGCTTGTAGCTGTAGAAGTCCTTCCAGTGCATAAGTGCATAGATTGCTGCAGCGAAACCTGCAACTGTGCAGAAAATATTGAATATGGTTTCAATCTTTGATCCTTCCTTGAAAATCTTTGAAGGATAGATCATTGGACATACCATGAGAATTACTGCAACGTGTGAAATTCTGTGGAACAGAATTGTTGGCATTCCGAAGAATGCAATATACATAGTGTAGAGTACGATAAGTACACTGACACAGCTGAAGAGAACATTTGTAACCTTTGAATTGATACCCTTAAGAACTACGTCACCAACTTTTCCGAGAGTACCATCATTTAACTTCTCGAGAATAAGCTTGTTTCTGTTCTTAGAGTCCATATTTTTGATTTCTTCGTCTTCTTTCTTTCGAGCTTCTGCATCGAAACCTTCTTCTTTGGCTTCAGCAGCGATTTTGCTCTCCATTTTCTTAGTAAAACTGAACCCCATTTACTTTCTCCTGTTTTAAATACAAGGGAGACCATTATGGTCTCCCTTTCTGGTTAACTATTTATTCTGAATATCCTTACGATATTAGAGAACGCCCTTTTCCTTGAAGTACTTAGCAGCACCTGGGTGGATTGCGATACCAGTTCCCTTAGCAGCTTCTTCAAGAGTGATTACAGCGAATTCAGCCTTTACTGACTGAACCTTGTCAAGGTTTTCGAATACATACTTAGTCATGTTGTAAACTAAATCTTCATCGATGTCCTTGTCAATGATTACTACGTGCTTCATAGCAACTGTAGGATAGGATTCAGCATCCATAATCATTGATGGCATATCGCTCTGCTTCATATCCTTGATGATGAATTCTGGATAGTCAGCTAAGCACTTGTCGATAGCAGCCTGATCCATTGGAACGAATACTGTATCTCTTGATTCTGTAAGTGAAAGGATTGAAGCTACCTTTGGAGCACCTGTTCCGATGTAAGCGTCAATCTGTCCGTCGGACATAGCTGTTGTTGAGTCGCCCATTCCGAGGTATTCAATCTTAACCTTGCTTACGTCTACGCCAGCAGCTGGAAGGAATACGTTAAGAGCTAAGTAAGCGTCGTTTGATCCGAATGAACCGATGGAAACCTTCTTACCTTCGAAGTCCTTCCAAGTCTTGATTCCGGAAGCCTTTGTAGCGATTGAGTAAGTGATTCCATAGTGAGCTGTGAACCATGCCATAACTTCAGTAGCCTTTTCAGGGAAGTCTTCTGTTCTAGCGTTTGCAGCGTCAAGACATACGTTTGATGAAGCGATTCCGAGTTCTCTTTCTCCTGATTCGATAGCCTTGATGTTACCAACTGAACCTAATGATTCCTGAACTGGAGTGATGTAAACATCTTCTGGTAACTTTTCGTTAACAATACTTGCGATAGCAGTACCAAGCATCATATATCCGCCTGTAGCACCCATTGTACCCATTGTATACTGCTGAACAACCTTCTTTTCTCCGCCTTCTTCCTTTGAACCGCAAGCGCAGAGAGCAAATACCATACAGATTACAAGGATTACTGCTAATACCTTTTTCATTTTCATAATATTTTCCTCCTAAAAAATTGAATACTGTGCGTATTTTCCGAGAATACGCACATATTATCTAATCTACTTACAATATTATCATTATGTTTTATGCCTGCATAATATATCACACGCATTGCGTAATACCGATTTGGTATAAATATTGCACCTAAAGTTATTGTAAAATGATATCCGTAATACTATTTGCATATAAGGAGACGACATGAATATTGAAGTATTAGCAAACTATATAACTGTATGCGACAGTGGTTCCATAAACAAGGCAGCAAGGCTTCTGCATATATCCCAGCCACCACTCTCAAGACAGATTCAGAACCTGGAAAACGAACT
>JAKSSM010000124.1 GCA_024403065.1 Clostridia bacterium
CACCGACCTTCCGGGTATGAACCGGACGCTCTAGCCAACTAAGCTACACCGCCACGTGCTCAATTATATTATCAAACTATCCAATGTTTGTCAACACTATTTTAAGAAATATTATTATTTTTTTAAATCTTTTTGCGCAACCTATAACTTTATACAAAAATGGTGACTTTATTTCTTTTTTCTAGTATAATATATATCTATGAAAAAGTAAATTGGAGGTATATATGGTTTCACCAGGAAGTGTTGCATTTACAATCTTCGGACTTGATATAGCTTGGTACGGAATTCTAATTGCAACAGGTTTTCTTTTAGCAGGTGGCATCGCATATCAGAGATGTCCCCTTCATAAAGTTGATCAGGATCATTTCCTGACATTTGTTATCTGGCTTGTTCCATCAATCATTGTAGGAGCAAGAGCATACTATGTTCTTTTCAGATGGGATTACTATAAAGAGAACGTTGACCAGATATTAAACATAAGAGGCGGTGGACTTGCAATCCATGGTGGCATTATCTTCGGTGTTCTTGCAGCAGTGCTTGTCTGCAGATACTATAAGGAAAAGCCACTCCCATTACTTGACCTTGTTTTCACAGTTCTTCCACTTGGCCAGGCTATAGGCAGATGGGGAAACTTCTTTAACGAAGAAGCTCATGGTATGATTACCGACTCCCCTATTGCACAGATTATCGACGGAGTACCTTACGAACCAACTTTCCTTTATGAGTCAGTATGGTGTTTCCTCCTTTTCATCTTCCTTATGTACTATGACACAAAGAAGAGAAAATTCGATGGTTCTACTGCATCCCTTTACCTTATGCTCTATTCAGTGGAAAGATTCTTTGTAGAAGGTCTCAGAACAGACAGCCTTATGATTGGAATCCTTAGACAGGCTCAGGTGTTCAGTATTGTTCTTTTCCTTGTTGGTGCAGCACTTATGCTCATTCAGGGCAAGAGAAACAGAAAAGTTAAAACAGAAGAAGTTTCAGCAGAACCTGCTGAAGATAATAAATCAGGAGAGGAATAAAAATGAAATTAGGAATTGTAGGACTTCCAAATGTAGGAAAGAGTACTCTTTTCAATGCTATCACAAAGGCAGGCGCAGAAGCTGCAAACTACCCTTTCTGTACAATTGAACCAAATATCGGAGTTGTAACTGTTCCAGATGAAAGAGTTACAAAACTTCACGAGATATACAACTCAAAGAAAACACTCTATGCAACAATCGAATTCTGCGACATCGCAGGACTCGTAAAAGGTGCATCTCAGGGTGAAGGTCTTGGAAACAAGTTCCTTGGTCATATCAGAGAAGTTGATGCAATTGTGCATGTTGTAAGATGTTTTGAAGATGACAACATTGTTCATGTTGAGGGAAAGATCAATCCTAAGTCAGATATCGATACAATAAACACTGAACTTCTTCTTTCAGATATGGAAGTTATGGAAAGAAGAATCGCAAAGGTTGAAAAGAACGCAAAATTTGACAAATCAGCAAGGGCTGAACTTGATCTTCTTCAGAAGGTTAATGCTCACCTTGAAGCTGGTCTCAATGCCCGTTCACTTGAGCTTGAAGATGAAGAAGTAGACTATGTAAAGAGCATCGGTCTCCTTTCATACAAGCCAATTATCTATGTTGCAAACGTATCTGAAGGTGATGTTGCTGACTACAGTGACAACAAGTTTGTAAAGCAGGTACAGGAAGTTGCTTCTCAGGAAAATGCTGAAGTTGTCGTAATCTGCTGTGGAATTGAATCAGAACTTGCTGAACTTGATGAAGAAGAAAAGAAAGAATATCTTGCAGAACTCGGTATCAACGAGTCAGGTCTTGATAAACTTGTAAAAGCTTCATATTCCCTTCTCAACCTCATCTCATTCCTTACTTGCGGAACAGATGAAGCAAGAGCATGGACAATCAAGAGAGGCACAAAAGCACCACAGGCTGCAGGAAAGATTCATACAGACTTCGAAAAAGGATTTATCCGTTCAGAAACAATTGCCTATGACAAGCTTATGGAATGCAATGGTTCTATGGCACTTGCAAAAGAAAAAGGATATGTTCGTTCAGAAGGAAAAGAATATGTTATGAATGACGGAGATATCGTAAACTTCCTTTTCAACGTATAACAGAAATTAAAATGGTCGGTTTTAAAACCGACCATTATTTTTTTTGCCTATATTCTTTTGAGCTCGCACTTCTTTGCGAGAGCTGTACCGATTGCAGTAGCATATTCACCATCTTCTGGGATAAGGAACTCAAGTTCTGGGAAAAGAACCTTTTCCATTGCGCATACATCCTTGCACTGTGGAAAGTTTGTAAGTGCACCAATAAGAACGATGCTCTTAATATCTCTTCCATGAGCAATAAGGGATGCTGTCTGGCATATGTCCTCTATTACCATGTGAACAAGACCCGCAGCCTTATCTTCAATACATGCTGAATAACGTGCCTTACCAAAATTTGACGCAGTAATTTCTGTTTCAAGACCAGGTAATGGGTTGTGTGAAATATCACCAATTGTAAGGTCAATGTTTTTAACATTACCCATTGAAGCAAGTTCAAGAATCTTATCTATTTCATTTGTGTTGAGAAGGAACTTTGAAAGACCAATAATAGTACCTCCACCAATGCCAATACCACCAAGATGTGTTGGAACACCATTTTTTACTCCTACGTAAGAAGTACCCGTTCCCATACTTACTACCACGAACTCTTTGCGGCCTTCTGCGAAATATCCTCCGCCAACACCATTTGCAGTGAACTCATCAACAAGGAAAGTAGGAAGACCATAAATAGCTTTATCAATAGCACTTGAACCTACACCTGTAAGATTTACCTGCTCAACATCTGAGAGTTCGAGTTTGTTGTCATAAAGAAACTTGCCGAAAGCTCCATAAAGAGAAGCAATAGCATTACTTGCTGTAATCTGCACAGGAAGCAGCATTCTATCACCATCAAAACCAGCGATTTTCGTTGTACTGCCACCAATATCGATTCCTAATACGACTTTCATTACAATAAACACCTTGCATATTTTTTCGTAAAAAGAGTTACTATTTTAACACATCGTATTCTGAAAGTACATGATATATCACTTTTTCTTCTTTCCGAGCTTAAGTGAAAGAATGATTATTATAACTATCATAAGTATTGGAATCATATAATATACGATTCCACCATTTTTAAGCAGCTGAAGAAGTCTTTCAATCAGACCTGGTCTACTGGATAAGTCATAGTTCAGATTCACATCTTCTTCATCCGTATTATCCATATCTTCACCATCAGAAAGTTCAGTATTTTCAGAATCCGTCTCATCATCAGGATATACAAAACTACCTGCTCCGTTTCCTGTGTTACCCGAACCATTTCCAGCTGAATTACCATTTCCGGACCCTGAACCTTGAATATCACTTCCACTATTTCCATTTCCTGTGCCAGAGTTTCCAGCTCCCGAACCACCTGTTCCCTGACCTGTACCAGTACCACCATTTCCACCAGAACCTGTTCCGGAATTTCCATTTCCACCAGAGCCTGTTCCAGTTCCCTGTCCACCGCTTCCGCTGCCAGTGCCTGAACCTCCGTTTTCATTTCCTGCGCCAGATCCACCTCCCGTATTGGAACCCGTACCTCCCGAAGGTTTGAATTCTACCGTTATGTATCTCTTTGCATCTGTAGGATTTCCGTTGGAGTCACGGTTAAGTCCAAATGGTCCAATGGTAAATTCAACCTCTTCCAGTTTTGCATTTGAAACATTTGAACTCACTTCTTTTAACACATATGTTCCAAATGGTATTTCATTGAGAGTCAGTGCTCCACCAGTGTTAGTCTTAAGTTGAGTTGTCTTCGAACCACTTCCATTGATCTTGCTGAATTCGCCTGCATATCCATCGTTATAGAAATCAAGATTTCCTGAAGAACCTTTCTTTGAAAGGACCCACGTTGATGTGAGGTCACTTATTCCAAGAGAAGAATCAATCTGCCTCCTTATGTCAAATCCACCATACTGAAAATCTACAGAAGAAAAAACTATATAATCTATAAAGACTTCTGACGGGAGTTCAGAAAGAGGTTTATCCAGAATTTCATAACATACCGACCCGTCTTCATTCTTAACTGTAACGCTATACATCATTTCACTTTCATCTGTACAGTAGCAGAAGTATTCTACTTTTTTAGTTCTATGTGCTGATGTTGTTGAGCCATATTGTGAAGACATAAGCTTTCCATAAAGTGTATATGTTACACTTCCCTTCCACTCAGTCTTTCCATTGTTTTCAGTCTTTGTGAGTCTGCTTTTCTCTATCATATTTCCAGAAACAGGAACTCCGTTACTGCTGTAGTTATAGAGTGACGTACTGCTTCCAAAGAAGGAACTTCCTTTCTTTGCAATAAAACAGAAATTGGTATTACTGCCCATTACACTGTAAATCTCTGGAGTATTTGCATAGCCATTGAATTTGATATCAGGAAACCATTCCGGTTCCCTCTCATCTGCATAAACTGAACACGTCTGAAAAATCGTAGCAGTAAAAAGCATGATGCATATCAGAACAACAGATAAGTAAGAGTTTAAAACCATACGTTTTCTATTCATATATTACCTCCTGTAATCGCTTCATAATTACCATTATTTTCCAGTTATGTCAATGCACATGGCAATAAAAAAGCGCCTTTCGGCACTTTTTAGAATGTTTATGTATTTGAGTTTTATTTAAGCAAAGCGTTGATTCTTTCATTCAGCATATCTAAAGCTACAACATTGAATCCCCCTTCTG
>JAKSSM010000125.1 GCA_024403065.1 Clostridia bacterium
ACAATGACTACATTTGAAGGTCCAAAGTTCACATATGAAATGTCAATCTTAAAGAGCATCGACCTTGAAGGCAGTGACTGTGCAAGATATACATTCTCATACAACATGAAGCCTGGTCTTGGCCACTTCATCCACACATATGTAACAGATGGAAACCCAATCCCAACTTTCCAGGGTGAACCAGAGAGAGTAGCAGTTCCAGACTGCATCGACTGTTTCACAAAGGATATCTGGGAAAACCTTAATGAAGACAACAGGATTTCTCTTTATGTAAGATATACAAACCTTGAAACAGGTGAAGTTAAAGAGAGACTTATCAATAAAAATGTAAAATAGAAAGGATGAGCCATGAAAGAATTTGAATTAAAATATGGATGCAACCCTAACCAGAAGCCAGCAAAAATCTACATGGAAGACGGTTCAGAACTCCCAATCGAAATCTTATCAGGAAGACCTGGATACATCAATTTCCTTGATGCCTTCAACTCCTGGCAGCTTGTAAAGGAACTTAAAGAAGCTCTTGGACTTCCAGCAGCTACATCCTTCAAGCATGTATCTCCAACATCAGCTGCAGTTGGGATCAGGCTTTCAGACAAGCTTAAAAAGGCATGCTTCGTAGACGATATCGAAGGACTTGATGACTCCCCACTTGCATGCGCATATGCAAGAGCACGTGGAACTGACCGTATGTCATCCTTTGGTGACTGGATTGCATTATCAGATGTATGTGATGCTACAACAGCAAAACTCATCAAGCGTGAAATTTCAGACGGAATCATTGCTCCAGGATATACTGATGAAGCACTTGAAATCCTTAAGACAAAGAAGAAGGGTAACTACAATATCGTAAAAGTTGACCCTGACTATGAACCAGCCGTAAAAGAAACAAAGCAGGTATTCGGTGTTACTTTCGAACAGGGACACAACAACTTCAAAATCAATCGTGAACTCCTTCAGAATATTGTAACAAAGAACAGGGAACTTCCTGAATCAGCAGTTCGTGACCTTATTGTTGCACTCATCACTTTAAAGTATACTCAGTCAAACTCAGTTTGCTATGCAGTTGATGGACAGGCAATAGGAGTAGGTGCCGGTCAGCAGTCAAGAATCCACTGTACTCGCCTTGCTGGAACAAAGGCTGACACATGGCTTTTAAGACAGAGTGAAAGAGTACTTAACCTCCCATTCAGGAGTGATATTGCACGTCCTGACCGTGATAACGTAATTGATGGCTTTATCAACAAGAATGAAGAAGATGTTACAGCTGATGGAAACTGGCAGAAGTATTTTACAGAAAAGCCAAAGCCATTTACTGCTGAAGAACAGAGAGAGTATCTTAGTAAGCAGGATGGTGTAGCTCTTGGTTCAGATGCCTTCTTCCCATTCTCAGACAACATTGAACGTGCTAAGAAGTCAGGTGTAAAATATATCGCAGAACCAGGTGGATCCATCAGAGACGACCTTGTTATTGAATGTGCAGACAAGTATGAAATGGCTATGGCATTCACTGGCATGAGACTTTTCCACCACTAATATATTGGAGTAGATATTTATGAAAATTGCAGTAGTAGGTGGTGGCGGAAGAGAACACGCCATCATCAAGAAAATAAAAGAAAACAGTTCAGTTGAAAAGATCTATGCTCTTCCTGGAAACGGCGGTATGGCAGGTGACTGCGAGCTCGTTCCAATCGGAGCAAAGGAACTTGATAAGATTGTGGAATTCTGTGTAAATGAAAAGATGGACTATGTAGTAGTAGCTCCTGATGATCCACTTGTACTTGGTCTTGTAGACCTTTTAGAAGAAAAGGGAATTCCTGCATTCGGACCAAAGAAGGATGCAGCAATCATTGAAGGTTCAAAGGCTTTTTCAAAGGACCTTATGAAGAAATACAATATCCCTACAGCAAAGTTTGAGACATTCACTGATATGGATAAGGCACTTTCATATATCGATATGATGGGTGCACCAATTGTTGTAAAGGCTTCAGGACTTGCACTCGGTAAAGGTGTAGTAGTTGCCATGACAGTTGAAGAAGCAAAGGAAGCTGTAAAGGAAATGATGCTTGATAAAAAGTTCGGTGAATCAGGTTCAACTGTAGTAATCGAAGAATTCCTCGAAGGACCTGAAGTATCAGTTCTTTCATTTACAGATGGAAAGACAGTTGTACCTATGGTTTCATCCATGGACCACAAGCGTGCTCTTGATAACGATGAAGGGTTAAACACTGGTGGAATGGGAACAGTTGCACCTAACCCATACTATACAGCTGACATTGCAAAGGTATGTATGGATACTATCTTCCTTCCAACAATAAATGCAATGAATGCTGAAGGAAGAACCTTCAAGGGATGCCTCTACTTTGGACTTATGATTACAAAGGATGGTCCAAAGGTAATTGAATACAACTCACGTTTCGGTGACCCTGAAACTCAGGTTGTACTTCCACTTCTTGAGTCAGACCTCCTTACAATCATGAAGGCTACAACTGATGGAACATTAGCTGAAACTGAAGTAAAGTTCAGTGATAAATCTGCATGCTGCGTAATCGTAGCATCAAAGGGATATCCAAAGAAATATGAATCAGGATTTGAAATTGAACTTCCAGAACTTAAGGAAAACGAAGAAATCTATGTTGCAGGTGCAAAGCTTTCTGACGGAAAACTCTTAAGCGCAGGCGGAAGAGTTTTAGGTGTTGTATCAGTAAATGATACACTTAAAGAAGCAGTAGAAAATGCATATATGGTTACTTCAAAGGTTAGGTTTGAAAACGGATATTCAAGAAAAGACATTGGAAGACGTGCACTTCTTGTGAAAGGAGACAACTAATGGTTTATAGAATCTATGTAGAAAAAAGACCTGAATTTGCTCATGAAGCAAAGGGCTTAAAGAATGAAATAAAGAATATTCTTCAGATTGAAACACTTACTGATGTACGAGTAATCAACAGATATGATGCTGAAGATATCGATAAGGACCTCTTTGACTATGCAGTTAATACTGTATTCTCAGAACCACAGGTAGATGACTGCTATACTTCTCTTGAATCAGATGAAGCATATACATTTGCTGTAGAATATCTTCCTGGTCAGTATGACCAGAGAGCAGACTCTGCTGCACAGTGTATCCAGATCATTTCAAAGAAGGAAAGACCTCTTGTAAAGACTGCAAGAGTATACAAGCTCTATGGTGATCTTTCTGAAGAAGAAATCGACAGAATCAAGAAGTTTTTAATTAACCCTGTTGAAGCAAGAGAAGCATCACTTCTTGAATTTGATACACTTAAGATTCAGTATGATATTCCAACTGAAGTAAAGACAATTGATGGATTCACTGCTCTTAACCGTGCAGGTCTTGAAGACTTTGTAAAGTCCTATGGTCTTGCAATGGACGTTGATGATATCGCATTCTGTCAGGAATATTTCAAGACTGAAAGAAGAAACCCAACAATTACAGAAATCCGTATGATCGACACTTACTGGTCAGACCACTGTCGTCATACTACATTCAATACAACAATCGACAGAGTAGTATTTGAAGATGAACTCCTTCAGGCTGCATACGATGACTATATGGGAACTCGTGAATTCCTTAACCGTACTAAGCCTGTAAACCTCATGGATATCGGAACACTTGCTGCAAAGTATCTGAAGAATACTGGAAAGCTCGACAAGCTTGATGAATCAGAAGAAATCAATGCATGTACAGTAAAGATTGAAATCGAAGTTGACGGAGTAAAGGAACCATGGCTCCTTTTATTCAAGAACGAAACTCATAACCATCCAACTGAAATCGAACCATTCGGAGGCGCTGCTACATGTATCGGTGGTGCAATCCGTGACCCGCTTTCAGGAAGATCATATGTATATGCAGCAATGAGAGTTACAGGTGCAGCTGACCCAACAAAGCCAGTCAGTGAAACCATAAAAGGTAAGCTCTCACAGAGAAAGATTGTTACAACTGCTGCAAACGGTTACTCATCCTATGGTAACCAGATCGGTCTTGCTACTGGTATGGTAGATGAAATCTATCATGACGGATACGTTGCAAAGCGTATGGAAATCGGTGCAGTTATTGCTGCAACTCCAGCTGAAAACGTAAGACGTGAAAGACCGGTAGATGGAGATATCGTTATCCTCTTAGGTGGAAGAACTGGACGTGACGGCTGCGGTGGAGCAACTGGTTCATCAAAGTCACATACAGTAGAATCCCTGGAATCCTGTGGTGCTGAAGTACAGAAGGGTAATGCTCCAGAAGAAAGAAAACTTCAGAGACTCTTCAGAAACAAGGAAGCATGTCTCATGATCAAGCGCTGCAACGACTTCGGTGCAGGCGGTGTATCCGTTGCTATCGGAGAACTTGCTGATGGACTTTCAATTGACTTGAACAAGGTTCCAAAGAAGTATGACGGACTTGATGGTACTGAACTTGCTATTTCCGAATCACAGGAAAGAATGGCAGTTGTTGTAGAACCTGAAAATGTTGAAAGATTCATGGAACTTGCAGATTCAGAAAACCTCGAAGCAACAGTAGTTGCTACAGTTACAGCTGAACCTAGACTCAAGATGTCATGGAACGGCAAGCTTATCTGTGACGTTAGCCGTGAATTCCTTGATTCAAACGGTGCTGAAAAGCATATTGAAGTAGTATGTGCAGCTCCAGAAGAATTCAAGAAGACAGTTGGAACATCATTTGAAACTGAATTCAAGAACCTCTTAGGCGACCTTAACGTATGCTCAAAGAAGGGTCTTTCAGAAAGATTTGACGCA
>JAKSSM010000126.1 GCA_024403065.1 Clostridia bacterium
CACGCGTCCCGCAAGGAATAAGGGCTATGCCCGCAAAAGAAAAACCACGCGTTTGACGCGTGGATCCTTTTTTACTCGTCTATTTCAGACTGTATTATGAGCAGAATTCCTTTTTTTACAGATATTTCAGCATAATCACTAATGATACTGTTACCATGACCGAGAGGAAAGTCTGAGTCTATTGTGTAACCATTTCCATGATACTTGGTTCCACTTATGTCAACACCTTCACATTTTTCTGTAAGTGCAAAGAGTGAAAGGGACCATCCTTCCTTTTTCTTTATGCGCACAGTTTCTTCCTTATCAGAAAGAGTAAACAGATGTTCATGATCTGAAAGAATTTCACCATGAGCATTGTGTGATGCGATATAGTGAAGTGTCTCAAGGTTTGCATAAAGAGGATCAAGCCTTTTTCCTAATGCACATGTAATATGAATATCAGAATAACCTGACTGAAGTGCATATTTTACAGCAAGCATAGTGTCTGTATCATCTTTTTCGACAGGGAAGACAAGTGTTTCAATATTGCCTTCAGAAGGCTTGAAATTGCCGTTTAGAGAGTCGAAATCGCCAATTAGAATATCTGGTTCAATATTGAGTTTTTGTGCATATTCCAGGCCTTTATCACATGCAATTACGTAATCATAGGATGCGTTTTCACATGTTTTATCAAATTGTCCGCCTGAAATAACAAGTGCTTTTTTCATACAGTCTTAATAATATAAATTACTTTTCTGGGTTAAGTAAAATCTTCTTTACATTAGGAAGTGAGAAGAGTACAACTGTTCCGATTACTGTAAAGATGAGTTCTGGAAGCATATATGAACCGTTGTAGAGTAAACTGTAGAGCCATTCTGAATCTGTTGAGAATCCGTCCCAGAGTTCTCCAAAACTGTGCCAGATTACAACACCACTTAAGAAGTGGAATGCAAATCTTAATACTACAGCAAGTGTAACTCCTGCGATATCGCCAGCTTTATTCTTTGTTCTGAAAAGACCGGCAACACCAAGAACTGAATAAGCTCCGAGGTAGTCAAGAAGAATACATGCAACGAGCATTACTGGAGTAAGTCCCCAGCCAAAAAGTCCGTCCATAACTCCCTGTAAAAGCTGAATAAGTGCGAAAGTGAATGAAACGAGCATTCCATTTTTAACACCCCAGCGGATTGAATAAACAACAATTGGAAGCATAGAAAGTAAGGTAATTGATCCACCCCATGGTAATCTGTACACACGGATGAAACTGAGTACTGTAGCAAGTGCTACCATGATGGCACCTTCAACCATCATTCTTGTTTTCTGATTAGACATAAAAAAACCTCCTTAAAATATGGAGGAGCCAACAAAAAAAATTGCTTTCCTACGCCAGCATTAACTGGTTCAGGTGTTGAGGGTTTAGATCTCAGCAAATAGCTCCCCTAGCATGTTTGTAATATATCACCTGATGTGCTATAATGTCAAGGAAATATGAAAGGAGAGTAGTATATGGAAAATCACATCGTAGGTGAATCCGCAAGAACAATGAGAAGTATTGCGAGACAGGCTTTAGAAGGTAACTGGAAGAAAATAGCCATAGGTTATGCAATATATTATATTCTCAGTTCTCTTATTCCTGCTGTACTTGACAGTTACTTTTTCTATACTGAAACAATTGAAGTAGCAGGAGAACAGTTTGCTTTCAATGTAGGCAAGTTTTCTGGTATTTATGACGTAGTTCTATCTGGTGCATTTCAGCTTGGCTTTGTTGTATTCTTCCTCAGTTTCTTAAGAACAAGAGTTGTAAGATATTCAAATCTTTTTGAAGGATTTAATCATTTTGTAAAGGCATTGGCATTATATATTCTTTATTCACTTATTGTAGCATTATGGTCACTGCTTTTTATTATTCCAGGAATAGTAGCAATTTTCAAATACAGCCAGGCTTTCTATATTCTCGCTGACCATCCTGAATACAGTCCATGGGAATGTCTGAATGAAAGTAAGAGGTTAATGTATGGAAACAAAGAGCATCTCTTTATGTTTGAGTTTTCATATATTGGCTGGATGTTCATTGGACTTCTTCCACAGAATCTGTTCATTCAGATGACAAATATTGAATCTGTTCCACTTTTCATGCTTATTCAGTTTATAACTGCAATTCCTGCATTTTTTGCATATGCATATTTCTATACAGGAAATGCTGTATTTTATGACCTTCTTATAGAAAAATTAAGAGCTACACCTAAGGAGACAGTAGATAATTATGAAACATATTAGAGAATACCTGGAATATCTGAAGAGCCTTGATCTTGTATCTGACTACAGTATTCCTGTTGATGTCCTTTCAAAGGATGTAAAAAAGGTTACATACGACTCAAGACTTGTAGAAGAGGGAACACTTTTTATCTGCAAAGGAAAGAATTTCAAGGATGTTTATCTTTATGATTCTTTTGATAAAGGAGCTGTTATATATGTTGCAGAAAGGGTAATCGTATCTGATAAACCATATATCATTGTAAATGATATGAGAATGGCAATTACAAAAATCAGTGGATTCTTCTATGATTATTCATGGAACAACGGACTTGTTAAAATCGGTCTTACAGGTACAAAGGGTAAATCAACAACAGCTGTATTTACAAAGGCTATAATTGACTGCTATGCGAAGGCAAATGGTGAACCTCTCTGTGGATTCAATTCAGGTATCTTCAACTTCGATGGAGACAAGAAGATTTCAGCTACAATGACTACACCTGAAACCCTTGAACTTCATGCAACTCTTGATGGATGTGTAAAGAATGGACTCAAGTACCATGTAATGGAATCATCTTCTCAGGGTCTTAAATACAAGAGAACTGAAGATTTGAAATACAGATACTGTGCATTTTTAACATTTGGTCAGGATCATATCTCAGAAAATGAACATCCAACTATTGAAGACTATTTTGAATCAAAACTCAAGATTTTTTCACAGTCTGATATTGCTGTTGTAAACAACGAGATCGAAAAAGAGTATCTTGACAGAATTATGAAAACTGCTGAGAAAGAATGTAAGGAAGTACATACTTTTGGTCTTAAAGAGGGTGCAGAATACTATGGTTACGACATCAAGTCAACTCCATCTGATGTTACATTCAAGGTAAAATATCATGGAAAAGTTGAAGAATTAAGAGTATCTATCGGTGGATACTATAATGCTATCAATGCATTATGTGCTATTGCGATTACTGACCATATCGGAATTCCATTTGAATATGTAAGAGAAGCATTAAAGGATGTAAGAGTACCTGGAAGAATGGAAGTTCTTCAGTTCAGAAACAAAAAGGTTGATGCTGTTATTGACGAAGCACATAATGCTCTTGGTGCAACAACACTCCTTACAAGCCTTAAGGAACTTTATCCTGATCGTGGAATCATGATTGTTTTCGGTGCTGCAGGTAACCGTGCAAGAAACAGAAGAAAGGATCTTGGAGAAGTTGCAAACCGTTTTGCAGATAAGGTAATTCTTACAGAAAACGATCCCGGCTTCGAAAAGGCCTGGGATATTGCACAGGAAATTGCTGAAAACATAGATAAGGATAAGATTATTACATACATTGACAATCGTGTTGAAGCAATCAGATATGCATGTGAAATAATTCCTGACAATTATGTGCTTGTCGCAATGGGTATGGGAGCAGCAGCTGCGCAGAAGCATGGTGCTCAGTTCGATCCGATTCCTTGCGACTATGACCTTATTAAGGAATATATTGAAACACACTAGATAACAAAAGAACCAGTCTAAACGACTGGTTCTAATTTATTTACGGCATTTTTCATATCTTCAGGTATTTCTGTTTCGATTTTCAAATGCTCTCCTGTAACAGGATGTGTAAACTCGAGATAGTATGCATGAAGTGCCTGACGGTCGATAAGATCTGATACTATTTCAGGATTTGATTCGAGTCTTGGACCTTTAATTCCTGTAAGAGGTGGTCTTGGGTCACCATGAATTCTTCTGTATTCAAAAGGGTCACCATGAAGATAGAGATGATCTCCTACAATAGGATGACCGATATATGCTGAATGAACTCTTATCTGGTGTGTTCTGCCTGTTTCAAGGTTGAATTCAACAAGTGAGAAGGTTCTCTCATCCTTTTTGAATTCCTTAAGCACTCTGTAGTGGGTTACAGAGGGGAGACCATCTTCCATGACCCATCTTTCTACTTCATCAGGATCCGGTCTTCCAAGAGGAGCACTGATTGTTCCTGTCTTTTCTTCAAATATACCATCAGTAAGAGCAATATATTTCTTCGTCAGCTCATCAGTCTGCATCTGCTTTGAAAGGCTGTTCTGTGCGTGACTGTTTTTTGCAATTATGAGCAGTCCTGAAGTATTCATATCAAGACGGTTTACGAATCTTATCTTGTATGATTCATTATCCTGAAGCATCTTATATGATACAGCATTTGCAATGGTATGATATGGTTTTCCTTTAGTAGGATGTACAACTATATATGGCTGTTTATTAATTACAATTATGTCATCATCCTCGAAAACGATATCAAGAGGTATATCTTCAGGAGGAAAGTCATTTTTCTCTTCAGGAAGTCTTATGGTTACTTCATCTCCAGGATTTACACCGACCCATCCTCTTGTTGGTTTTCCATTGAGGAATATGAGGTCTTCTTTTTTCAGTTTTGTGAGAAGACG
>JAKSSM010000127.1 GCA_024403065.1 Clostridia bacterium
AATACAGGACCGTCCTTGCATACTCTCTTTGCGCCTGCCTTTGTCATCATTGAGCATCCAACGCATGCACCAAAGCCGCATCCCATTCTTTCTTCGAAGCTGAATTCGCCTTCGCCTTCCCATTTGTCGTATACAGCCTTAAGCATCATCTTAGGTCCGCATGTGTAAAGGTAAGTGTAGTCGCCATCCATGATGTCTGTAACAAAGCCCTTAGTGCCTTCGCTTCCATCCACTGTTGCTACTAAAACCTTAGCTCCAAGTGCTTCAAACTTTTCCTTGTAGTAGATTTCTTCTTTCTTTGCAAATCCCATTGCTACTGTAACTTCTTTTCCAGCCTGGATGAGCTTTTCTGCAAGAAGGTAAAGAGGTGCGGTTCCGATGCCGCCTCCTGCAAGAAGCGGTCTTTCTCCTGCCTTTGTCATGTCAAAGCCGTTTCCAAGTTCAGTGAGAACATCGATTGTTTCTCCAGCCTTCATTGAGCTGAGCTTTTCTGTTCCCTTGCCTGGTGTCTTGTAAAGAATTGTTACTGTCTTTTCATCTGCATGACATACTGAGATAGGTCTTCTTAATGTGAATCCTTCAACCTTGAGGTTGATGAACTGACCTGGCAGTATTTCTCTCTTTTCATCTGCAGAAAGAACCATCTCATAAACACCTTCCGAGATAAGTTCGTTGCTCTTTATTTCAAATACTATCTGCTTCATTACTTCTCCTCATAAACAAGCTTATCTTTGCAGTAAACTTTCTTGCATCTTCCCTTTACTGTCATTCCATCGAAAGGTGATGCCTTTCCCATTGAAAGGAATTCATTCTTATCTATTACATACTCTTCTTCAACTTCCCATACACTGCTGTCGCCTGTAAGGTCGATTCCGAATCTCTTTGCAGGGTTTTCTGAAAGAAGCTGAACAAGCTTTTCTAAAGTTATTACGCCCTTTAATACAAGTTCTGTATAGAGCACTGGGAATGCTGTTTCAATTCCAACGATTCCAAACAGGCTGTCAAAGCCCTTTGACTTTTCTTCTGCACTGTGAGGTGCATGGTCTGTTGCGATGCAGTCAATTGTTCCATCCACGATTCCTTCAAGAAGAGCCGCCTTGTCTTCTGCCTTACGGATAGGAGGGTTCATCTTGAATCTTCCTTCGTTAAGCACATCGCCTTCATCAAATACAAGGTAGTGAGGTGCTGTTTCGCATGTAATATCCACTCCATCTGCCTTTGCCTGACGGATGAGCTCTACGCTCTTCTTTGTTGAGATGTGGCATACGTGGAATGCGCATCCTGTTTCCTTTGCAAGACGGATATCTCTTTCTATTTCCATCCATTCTGATCTTGGATCCTGTGTAGGATATGTTTCATCTTCACAGTGAGCCGCAATTACCATATTATGTGCCTTTGCAATTTCCATTGCCTTTCTCATCATGTCTTCTGACTGAACGCCCTTTCCGTCATCTGAGAATGCAATTACTTTGTCTGCAAGGCCTTCCATATCTGCAAGCTGCTGACCCTTTTCTCCTACTGTGATTGCACCGTAAGGATAAACCTTTATTACTGCATCCTTATCTATTGCATCCTGCTGGATTTTAAGGTTTTCAATGCTGTCTGGCACTGGCTTAAGGTTTGGCATTGTGCACACTGCTGTGTAGCCGCCTCTTGCTGCTGCCATGCTTCCTGTCTTTATTGTTTCCTTGTATTCAAAGCCTGGTTCTCTGAAATGTACGTGAACATCGCAGAAGCCTGGTAATGTAATTTCCTTCATATTCTCTCCTTTCGGGCATTAAAAAAGTCCTGCATCGGCAGGACAGAATAAGCCTTAGGGGCTTTCTCCCGATCTTGCCGACATCACTGTATCGAATTAAAGATCACTGTTTTGATATATATACTGCTGTTTCATCATCTACTCCATCAATCTTCACTGAGATTTTTTCATGGTGTGATGTTGGTACGTTCTTACCTACGTAATCTGCTTTGATTGGAAGTTCTCTGTGACCTCTGTCAACAAGAACAGCCAGCTGTAATTTCTTTGGTCTTCCAAATGAAAACACTGATTCTATGGCAGCTCTTACAGTTCTTCCTGTATATAAGACGTCATCAACTATAATAACTGTCTTATCTGTAATATCGCAAGGAATATGGCATTCGCCAGCTTTTCTTTCCTTATCTGAAGTAGACATATCGTCTCTGTGGTAAGTGATATCTAAGTATCCTACAGGTACATCTACATCTTCAAAAAGCTTAACATTTGCAGCAAGGATTTCAGCGATAGGAACCCCTCTTGTCTGAACGCCAAGAAGACAGATATCCTCTGCACCTTCATTCTTTTCAATGATTTCATGTGTAATTCTTGCAAGGGCTCTCTTTATAGCCGCCTGATCTAAAATCTTTGCCTTTTCCATACCTACCTGTGATCTGCTTCTTCTTCTCGAAAAGTTCACTGGACTTTTCTTCGAAGTGCTGCGCAAAAAAAATCCTGCCGAAAAATCGACAGGATGGTAGTGCAAGATATACTTATTCCATTAACATCTTATCGACTTCTCTGAATCGCTTTAAAGACCTTAATAATATTAGCACGAGATGACTTTTGAGTCAATCAAAAGAAAAGTACGAGACTATGAAAAAAAGTCTGTAAATTAAATAATTAATCAAAGCCTTCTATGGTAGAATCAAAATACCATAGGAGGCTTTTTAATATGGCAAGGAAAAAAGAAGTTTACAAGATCAAACCGCTTAACGAAAACAAGAAGAATATCATCAGTGCGTTAATTGATGAATACGACATTCAGACTGCAGAAGACATCCAGGAAGCACTCAAGGATCTGCTCGGCGGAACTATCAAGACTATGATGGAGTCCGAAATGGACGAGCACCTTGGATATGACCGTTATGAACGCAGCGACAGTTCAAATTATCGAAATGGAACGAAGTCCAAGAAGGTACGCAGCTCATATGGCGAGTTTGAAATTGATGTTCCGCAGGATCGTAACGGGTCCTTTGAGCCACAGATTGTCAAGAAGAGACAGAAGGATATCTCGGAAATAGATCAGAAGATAATCTCTATGTATGCCAGAGGAATGACAACAAGTCAGATTTCCGAGCAGATTGAGGAAATATACGGCTTCGAATGCAGCGAAGGATTCATATCTGACGTGACTGACAAGATTCTTCAGGAAATAGATGACTGGCAGAAAAGACCTTTGGAAGAAGTGTATCCTGTAATGTACATCGATGCAGTTCATTTCTCTGTAAGAGAAGACAATATTGTAAAGAAGCTTGCAGCATATGTAATAATCGGAATTGACTGCAACGGAATGAAGAGCGTAATAAGTCTGCAGATTGGAGAAAACGAGAGCAGCAAGTACTGGCTTGGGGTTCTTAATGAACTTAAGAACAGAGGCGTGAAGGATGTAATGGTAATATGCGCAGATGGTCTTACAGGAATCAAAGAAGCAATACAGACTGCATTCCCTATGGCAGAATACCAGAGATGCATAGTGCATATGGTAAGAAATACGCTAAGACACGTATATTACAAGGATATGAAGACGTTTGCTGCCGACCTTAAGAAAATATACCTTGCGCCTACAGAAAAGGCCGGATTCGAGAATATGCAGGAGGTTGCAGAGAAATGGAGCGGAAAGTATCCAGCTGCAATGAAGAGATGGGAAGACAACTGGGATGTAATCTGTCCGATTTTCAAATTCTCAAGCACTGTAAGAAAAGCAATCTACACTACAAATGCCATTGAGAGCCTGAACAGTACATACAAGCGTCTTAACAGCCAGAGGAGCGTCTTCCCTAGCGATAAGGCCCTGCTTAAGGCACTTTATCTTTCTACGCTCCAGGCTACGAAGAAGTGGACTCAAAAGGTAAGGAACTGGGGAACAATTATGGGAGAATTCTCCATAATGTATCCGAATAGAATACCTGACAATTACTAGAAAAATACAACATACTCTTATTTAAGTGCGCCTTAAAACAGACGCACTTAAAATTCAAGAGTCCTGTTTTTCAACAGAACTCTTGACATGAATTTTTTATTAAATTATATTGTTACAAACTTGAAGTTCGTATATTGAGCTTCGAGTATAAAGTTCTAACCTACCATAGAAGGTTAATTTACAGAAAGAATTTCATACTCTCCTGGAAGTCGCTTTTTTCAACTTTGATATTCTACAAATGACAGAAAATTAAGATATTACCATGTAGAAATTGTTAATCTTCGATTATTATATCATCATCGATCCCTGGGTCCCACGGATCTTCGGGATATTCAGGGTCAGGATCAGGGTCGCTGGGATCAGGTTCGGGATCGCCGGGATCAGGTTCGGGGTCACCAGGCTCAGTATAGGAACCGGAACTGTTGCTTTTATTTGTTGCTGGATTAGTTTTATTGGATGTTTTACTATTCTTTGTACTTGTTTTTTTCAGACATGAAGACTCTACATACCCAACTTTATCAGCGTATTTAATTCTCCACATGCCATTAAGAGGTTTTTCTATTACAGTTACCTTCTTGCCTTTTTTTAGAGTGTCGACAATATTGGTTTTACTCTGTGCATCTTCATATACTGGAATTGGTTCGGCAATATAGTATTTTTCGGCTTTGCATGCTGCATCTAAAGCGTCTGTAGTATGTTCTGTTGTGATATAAC